>JAFWDW010000041.1 GCA_017515965.1 Lachnospiraceae bacterium | reverse complement strand
TTGGCTGTGGCGATGGTATAGATACCGGCTGTCGGTATCTTGCACTCGATATAATTGTCAGTAAACCCGAGGTTGTCCAAAAGTGTCAGCAGAACATCGGCCGGATTGCCGTTTCCTTTTCCGGAGGACGCCTTGTCAAGCTCGTTGATGACAAACACAAGGTTGGAACTTTCTGCATTCGAGAAGGCTTCCATGATTAATCCGGGTTTTGCGTTAGCGTAGATACGTGAACTGCCTGTCAATTGTTCAGGATCATTGATCGAACTCATTTCCAAAGGACACCAGGACATCTTCAGGATCTTGGCGACAGCATAGGCCAGCTGCGATTTCCCTGTACCGGCGGGTCCGATAAGCAGGATACCGTAGGCAGGAAGAGTATGCGTCCGGTTGATCTGGATAATCGTCTCAATGATCCTCTGTTTAACGCTGTCAAGGCCATACAGTTCCTCATCCAGGATCTTACGTGCCTGTTGAGGGTCTATGGGGGCAAAATGAGTATTCTGCCATTTGATATTGAGCATCATGGAAAGTGCTCTCTGAGCGTGTCTGCGCTCCTCAGGCGTTACTTCAGAGGATTTCGCGACTGCCAGATTACGTCTGGCCCAAAGGCGTATATTATCGGGCAGCGTACTGCCGGCACATTCGATATAGTCTGTAATACTCTGAATGCTGGTAAGCTTCATATCATCAGCATCATCGATATCATCTGAGTCCAGATGACTTTCATCAGGTGCATCACTCTGAAGAAGCCGCTGAATCATAAACTGCAGGAAACCGTTCTCGCCTGACAGTTTACTTCCGCGGACAGCCACACCGGTCTCTTCGATACGGTATACCACACAACCATCGGCAGTCTGGGCGCAAGTCAGTCTGACCATAATATGATTATCACCGAGCCAGTTGATCAGCGGCTCAAAGCGTGCATCGATCGATACTATTTGGTAGAGACCATCACCATGATCAGATTTAAAGGCAAGTCCCTGTGCCGGACTGGTGAATAATCCGGATGTGTGGTGAGACAGTGTTTTGCCATCATCCTTCAGAATCATGACGGGATGATCCTGATCAGCATATTTTTTGTTTGAAAAGATCAGTGAATAGTCAGGTTTAGGGGTTCTATCTGCTTTGTCATCATGACTGAAATCAAATACAGGCATATATGTTCCTCCTCTTGTTGTCTCAATCATTATAGAGCATCGTAAAAGAGGATACAATCTTTTTTGCTGCGCGCAAACCCTCGAAAAGTGTCGACCGAATGCGGTTGTTTTTGATCAACACGTATTGTAAAATGAAGAGGAATCTTGATTTTGAGGTCATGCTTAAGTGTTCTTAAGAGAGCATGAAGCGATTGAGAAAAACAGCAACGGCATTGCTCGTCATCATTGTTTTGTCATGCGGCTGCGCGAGCCGGGACGAAATGATGATCGAGCTGTCAGATAAACAGAGCACCGAAACAGTTCCTGCAAAAGAGAAATCAGTTTCATCTAAAGAGTCTGAAAACAATGAAGCTCCTGTCTGCGTTTATGTCTGCGGACACGTGATGTCGCCCGGAGTCTATCAGCTCATGGACGGGAGCCGTGTCTGTGATGCGATCAATGCAGCGGGCGGTCCTTCAGAGGATGCTGATGCGCAGATGCTAAATCAGGCTGCCGCTGTCACAGACGGTATGAGGATCTATGTCCCTTCAGCAGAGGAAACAGAAGGGATGGACCGGTCAGATCAGTCGGAAAGCGGTTTGCTTAACGGCAATACAGCTGTTGACGAAAAAGGCGGTAAAGACTCCGCAAGGATCAATCTGAATACAGCCACAAAAGAACAGCTTATGACACTGTCCGGAATCGGAGAGAGCAAGGCACAGAGTATTCTGGATTACAGGCAGGAAAAAGGTAAGTTTTCGAGAACAGAAGACATTATGAATATACCCGGCATCAAGCAGGGGGTATATGATAAAATAAAAGATCATATTTCAGTATAGTATACAGAACAGGAGTTCAGTAAGAAAATGGCCAGACGGATACTCGTTGTTGATGATGAACAATTGATCGTTAAAGGAATCCGCTTTTCGCTGGAGCAGGAAGGCATGGAAGTGGATGCTGCGTATGATGGTGAGACAGCTGTCAAAATGGCACGCGCCAGACGGTATGATCTGATTCTGCTTGACGTGATGCTGCCGGGTCTGTCGGGCCTGGAGGTCTGCCAGCAGATCCGGAGCTTCTCTAAGGTCCCTATTATGATGCTGACTGCAAAAGGCGCAGATATGGATAAGATCATGGGACTGGAATACGGAGCTGATGATTATGTCACAAAACCCTTTAACATTCTTGAGATCAAAGCCCGTATCAAGGCGATCCTGAGACGTACGGCCGGCTCTGCTGAAACGCGCAGGAGAAGAGAATCTCATATTATTTCTTCTAATGGTTTGAAGATCGATGCTGACAGACATCGTGTCTTTCTGCATGATCAGGAGGTCAATCTTACAACAAAGGAATTTGATTTACTGTTGCTGCTCGCGCGGGATCCCGGTAAGATCTACACACGCGATCAGCTTCTGGCCAAGATCTGGGGCGAGGATTATGACGGAGATGCCAGAACAGTCGACGTGCATATCAGAAGGCTGCGTGAAAAGATCGAAAAGACGCCTGCTCAGCCTGTTTATGTATGCACCAAATGGGGTATGGGCTATTTCTTTCGGGGGTAATACCGGTTGAAAAACAGAACTAATAAACATTTTTGGAAAAACATGCGGATGTGGATCATACTGGCTTTCCTGCTGGTAAGTCTGCTTCCGTTTCCTTTTCTTGCAAGAATAGCCTTTAATGCTTACGAAAAGAAAACCTCTGATACCTACATGTCCGTTATGCAGGGTGAAGGCCATCTGCTTGCGGACAAGTTGTCCTCAGGGTATTTCTGGAATAAGCAGTCAGAAGAGATGAAGGGGCTCATCGATCAGTATGCCAATATTTATCATGCCAGAACAGTTGTGATCGATCCGTCTTTGAGAATTCTGCATGACAGTTACGGGACGGATACGGATCATATTATGATCGAGAAAAGCATCTTACGTGCACTGGATGGCGTGGAAAGTCATAAATACAACAAATCTGACCATTCGGTCGAAACGGTCATCCCTATCTACGGAAGCGATCAGAAGACCATAAACGCGGCACTGTGGACGCGGTGCAGTGTATCTTTCTACGACATGATCCAGAAGGATACGCGCGATTTTATCGTCATGGTTCTGATCGCTGTCTGTGTCGCGCTGGTTATTCTAGCTTATCTGTTCGCTCTGTCCATCGTTCATCCTATCCGCAAACTCGGAAGACAGATGGATGAGGCAGCTCACGGGCTGCGTGATCAGGAGATTAAAGTGTCAACGTTTAATGAGACAAACGACATAGCTTATGCTTTTAATCTTCTGAAGAACAGATATGAAGTGGTTGATAATTCCAGAAAAGAATTTGTCGCAAACGTTTCGCATGAGCTGAAGACTCCGATCACATCTATGAAAGTACTGGCTGAATCACTTATTCAAATGCCGGATGCTCCTTCAGAACTTTATCAGGAGTTTATGCATGATATCGTCAGTCAGCTTGATCGTGAAACTGCCATAATCGATGACCTGCTTGCGCTGGTCAAACTTGACAGGCGTACAGGCACACTTCATTTGAGTGATGTCAATATCAATGAGATGCTGGAACGCCTGATCAAGCAGCTCGGCCCGCTTGCACACGTCAAGGACGTATCAGTGACATTTGAGAGTCATCGCAATGTAACTGCCCGCGTAGACGAAGTGAAACTGTCTCTCGCATGTATGAACGTCATTGAAAATGCAATTAAATACAATCGGGAATCAGGATCGATCAAGATCTCCCTGGATATTGAGGAAGACTACTGCGTTATTACATGCTCTGACACAGGTTTGGGAATACCTCAGGAAGATATTGACAAAGTCTTCGAACGTTTTTACCGTGTCGATAAGTCCCATTCGCAGCAGATGGGCGGCAGCGGACTCGGTCTGGCTATTGTACGTCAGGCAGTAGAAATGCAGGACGGCACTGTATCAATTGACAGCACCGAGGGCGTGGGAACGGTGGTCACGATAAAAGTGCCGCTGGTAGTGGTTGCAGGAAGTGAAGAAGGAGGACAGATGTGATGAAAAAAAAGATGGCTCTGTTCTTTATTATCATCAGCCTGATCCTCTTATCAGCGTGCACAGCGCCGTGGGATCATACTGAGTCTGAAAAACAGTATGACGGATATATCTATTATCTGAATCAGGACCGCAATGATCTGCGCACGAAAGGTTTTGGGTTTGAAAATATGAAAGGACAGGCGCTGGCTGATGCAATTGCGGACAAGCTTGCTGCCTCTCCGGATGATGCGCATGTCAGCCCGCTTCCTGACGGTGTTTTTATCGAAAAGGTACTGCTTGAGAATGATGAAGTTAAAGTCACGTTCAACAAGCTCTTTGAGCAGGTGGACGAGAGAGAGAAGACACTTTGCCGCGCCGCGGTGGTCAAATCTTTCACACAGATTCCCGAGGCGAACTATGTCTCGTTTTACATCGGTGAAGAGCTGATGGAAGATGACTCCGGTAACGCTTATGAAAAGCTTACTGCCAATGACTATCTTATTGTATCAGCGAAAGATATAGAACAGGAACAGATCCTGACTCTCTACTACGGAGATCAGGAGGGCAGTCATCTTGCCAAAGAGTCCGTTCCTGCTTCCGTTACTGTGGATCAGAATATCATCAGGATCATCATTGAGCGTCTGATAGAGGGACCTGCTTATGAAGAGGAGACCAGTTTGATCTCTGACGATACAACACTTTTAAGTGTCAGTGTTTCTGATGATACTGCGTACATTAATTTGAGCGGTGCTTTTTCTGATACAGCCTCAACAGTCTCACCTGAACTGACGGTCTATTCAATTGTCAATTCAGTTCTGGACAACACCAGCCTCAAAAAGGTACAGATCTTAGTCGACGGAGAGGCGCCGGCTTCTTTCGGCGGGCAGATGGATCTGTGATTCCCTCTTGAAATCAAACGTTCTTTAATCAAAAAATAGTTCACAGACAGGAGAGCATTCATGAACCGTTCCAGCGTGTTGGCGCGGTTCTGTCTGTGTCTGATCGTTCTGACAGTCCTGATTACATTTTTCATATCAAAAGGCCATCCGTACAGTCATATCTTTTTTAATCCGGAAAAAGAGGTCGCAGAAGAGGCGTACGTAAGTATGTCTGCTATTGTGACCGGAAAAACAGAACGGGAAAACGGACAGACCCTGATCCTCAAGACGAAAAACTTAATCTGTCAGAATCAATCGGTAGGTGCTTTCTGCTTTTTGATTTATGACGCGCCTGAAGCAGAGCTTAAAATCGGTGATCACGTCACGGTTTCAGGCACGATTGAATACTTTGAGTATGCGCGAAACCCCGGTTGCTTTGATCTGCATTTCTATCATGGGGTAAGAGGTATCGGTGGAATGATTAAACCTGCATCAGTGACTGTTGAAAGGAAAAGCTTTTTTAGTCTGAAAGAAATAATCTATCGTTTCAGCGTCCGATCCGACCAGGTCATCCGGACAATGATGGGAGAGGAGTACGGAAGTGTTCTTTCATCAATGATACTCGGAAAGAAAAGTATGATCGACTCCGATGTAAAAGAGCTTTATCAAAAAAACGGGGTGGCACATGTCCTTGCTATATCAGGGCTTCACCTCTCACTTATCGCTCAAGGTTTTTGTTATCTCTTAAAAAGAGCCAAATGCTCTTTTTATTTGAGGCATCTTGCAACGATTCTGTTTTTATCTGGATATTTGATCATGACAGGCTTTCAGATCGCCCTTGTAAGAGCATTTATCATGCTGATCATAAAAACAATTGCAGCGATGACAGGAAGGTGTTATGACGCGCTAACAGCCCTTCTTGTGACAGCTGTGATCATCCTTGCGGCGGAGCCATTTTATCTTTGGGACGTATCATTTCAACTGACGTTTGCCGCGCTTCTGCCCATTTGTTCTTTCGAAGCAAATAAACCGGCAAAGAACCGGTCCTCTTTTCAAACGATCAAAAAGCAACTTAAAGACCGGATCATAGAAAGTTTGTCTTTATCGGCCTTTGTCATGCTGTTTACGGCGCCGTTTCTGTTCTGGCATTTTTTCGAAGCAGCTCCTTTGTCGGTTATGGTGAATCTTATCATGATTCCTCTTTTAACACTGATCGTCGCGGGAGGTATCACAGGCATTATCCTGAGTAGTTGTATTCCTATTATAGGCTCATACGCTGCATTCATCCCGTTTTCCCTGACGGCGGGATGCCTTTGGGTCTATAAGACTGTGTGCAAGGCTGTAGCGTTGCTGCCGTTTTACAGACTTGTAACAGGACGTCCTGTTAAGGTCGTTATGGTGATCTGTATATTCGTTCTGTCTGCCGCTTTATTTATCCGGCGCTGTTTGTTCAGTTACAGAAGAGTCCGCATGATCTCATTAACAGCTGCCGTCGTATTAGTCATTATCACAGCCTTTTCCAGACGTATCGTTAATCTGTTTGATCATGATACACATATAACGATGCTGGATATAGGGCAGGGAGACTGTTTTTATATATCTGACGGAGGCGGACACAGTTATCTGATAGACGGAGGCAGTTCATCAGTTGAACATGCTTCAAAGTACCGTATCGAACCTTTTATCCTTTCACAGGCAGTGACTCAATTGGATGGAGTTTTTATCTCTCATGGAGATGATGACCATGTGAACGGGATTGAAGAGATGCTTCAACGGCAGAGTATAGGTGTCAGATTTAAGAGAGTCTATATTACAGAACAATTTTATGACGACGATCATCTTTTGTCGCTGGCTGAGAACGTGATCAAAAGCAAGGTTCAGCTGATAAGGATCAGGTCAGGCGACTCGATCCGGACAGGCAGTGTCAATATTACATGTCTGGGTCCGCCGCAGCATGATCAGGATATGGGTCCGTTGCCTTCCGCCGGGAATGAGGCATCTATGATTCTCAGACTGGATCGCGGAAAGTTTTCGATGCTCTTTACAGGAGATGTTGAAGGAGCAGGAGAGCAGATTCTTTGTGAACAGGTAAACGGACAGCATTATGATGTTTTAAAGACAGCGCATCACGGTTCAAAAAACAGCACATCCCGCGAGGTACTTGATTTGATCCAACCAAAGGTCTGCCTGATATCAGCCGGTAAAAATAATCTGTACGGACATCCGGACAAAAAAACATTACAGAGGATAAAAGAGGCAGGGAGCAGATCCATGTGTACAATCGACAAAGGAGCCGTAACGATCAGCACAGATGGTAAGCAAATGAAGATAAGATGTGCTTTTCATTGACTAATCCGCGTAAATAATGTATATTAACAGAGATTAATTTGGGTCATTATAGATTTTTATGAATGGTGAGTTCTATATGCTAAAAGAGGTATTGAACAATCTTATACAGCGCCGCTGCAGATGGCTGATCGTCTCTTTCACACTGATCATCGCATTTGCTGTCCTTTCGCTTGTTCAACCCGCACTGCAGATCAATGAGAGCCCTGCGGGCGCAGATTCTGCGTCGATTTCGGATACTTATGCTGAAGGCCTTTCTCTTGAAGATCAGTTTATCGAACTTGATTCCGAGGATGAAGAATCCGATGAAGAAGATGCCGGGATCACAGAAGATGAGTTGACAGCGGAAGGCGAGGAGAATCCTGAAGATCAGATGCAGGATGACGGAGATACTGATCAAGGAGGCGTTGAAAACGGGGCAGAAGGCGAGAATACAGACCCGGCACAGGAACCGTCTTCAGGTGATGAACAGACGGAGGATCCTGATCCTCAGATGAATCCTGATGATCCGGCTGATGATACTCAGAATCCTGATGAGGGAAATACTGAAGTTACTGATCCCGAAAAAGCTGCTCAGGAGAAACCGGAAGGCACGGAATCAGCTGAAAAACCCGCAGAGAAGAAAGATACTCCGAGAGCAGCTAAGCAAGATACAGCTAAACCGGTTACGCATAACAAACCTGTTGTCAATACCGCTAAGACAGATTCCGGAACTGATGCGGCACCTGCCAGAATGCGCCTTAAAGTGACAACAGAGGATATCAAATCTGTCCTTGCAAAAGCCGATAACTCACGGAGCAAATCTGTCACTTATTATGACAAGACACTCATGGATGATTTCCAGGTTGAATTTGATCCTGAGTTTGCGCTTGTAATGGAACAGATCGAAGATGATTTTGAAGCGGAACATGATCTGATCACTGAAGAGACTCTCGAGAAGAGGCAGGAGCAGATTGAACGCGGTATCGTATTCGGACTTGATCAGAGCAGTGCATGCTCAAAAGTGTTTGATGAGGAGAATCCTCTTTATCTGTCTGAGCAGGAGATCGAACTGCTCGACAGAACTCTGAATCCGAATAAAGATACTGATAACGAAGCTGAAGAAGAACAGACAAAGGCTCGTCCGCAGAGACTCCAGAAACTGAACGCAGAGCCTGCAGAAGAAGTTGAAGAAGTCGAAGCTGAAGAAGTCGTAGCCGAAGCTGAAGAAAAAGCTGCCGAAGA
>JAFWDW010000040.1 GCA_017515965.1 Lachnospiraceae bacterium | reverse complement strand
CAGTAAACAGAAAGTCTGTGCCTTCTGTTGAGTCCATCGCCTGATACATATACTGGGGCAGTACATTGTCTTTAGCCCATCCGTTTTCGGTGTACTGCAGGATATTCATGAATTCCTTGCTGATGTACGCGTCAAACCCCAAATGATTGTACACATCAGCCCGGCTGTAGAAATTACCGCCGTTGTTGTGGAAAGCAAATGAGGTATATCCGAGCGCATCCAGCGCTGTCGCCGCGCTTTCGCAATTCATCTCCTTTAATACCGTCTTGAAAGGATACTCGCCGGGACCGAATGAACGCATATTAAGGCCGGTCAGCACTTCAAACTCCGTGTTGGCTGTGCCGGCACCGACCGAAGGCGCTTTGAAGTATCCGGTGGAGAATTCTTTTTCCCACTGGTGGAAATAAGGCATGGGATCCTGTGAAGGATGCAGCCAGTCCACCTCGTCGGTATCAAAAAATGATTCCCATTGGATCACAATGATATTCGGAAGCGCCTCTGTGTCGGCCGCCTCCGTATCGACCTTGGCATCTTTTGCGATCGCATCGATCGCCTCTTCGCTATAACCCTCAGGCTGCTCGATACCGGTGTTGAACACACTCGTCATAAAGCAGTATGGCAGACCGTAATCCTGATAGGCAAACGCCACATTCCCGAAATAGGAAGACAGGACTCTCTTCTTGGTAGCCAGCTTCGTCACGAGCGGAATGGATACAAAGAGCGCTGCACAAACAGCGATCGCGATCAGGCGATGGACCTTGCCCTGATACTGACCGCCGCGGCGCCAGAAAGCAATGAGCCAGACTGCCGCAGCACCGACTCCGATCAGAACGAGCGCCAGTTCCAGAACAGAGAAATAACGCGTCGCGACCGCGACCGCTTCCGAAACTGCTTTCAGATCCTGCGCGTTAAAAGGCGTCACACGCTTCAGGAGCAGTGCGCCGTTGATGATTCCCAGAAGGAGCCACAGAAGCGACACCAACACCCTGGTGAATGTACGGCGTTTAAAGATATAGCTCAGGCACAGCGTCACAAAGATCAGATAAGTGTTATACAGAAAGACCAACGGAGAGCCTGTCATATATCCCGCCGCTTTGCTCAGTGAATGGCGCGAGAGGGTTTCGATCACCAGATTGATAAAGGCGGCAAGCAGGAACAGAAGAATCGGTGAAAACCGGTTCATCCACGCATAGACCGGCTTCATCATCTGAGCCAGCTTGCTGTTTGCGCGCTCCTCGAGGATACGCTCACGCCTTTCTTTGCGTGCCGCGATATACTCCTTAAAGGAGCGGTGCTGCTTAGGTTGTTTTTCTTTGTTCCTTTTGAACATATGATTCCCCGCGGCCAATGCTGTATCTTTTTACATCAGATCTGCCAGCTGTTTTTCAACCTGCGCCATCATCTCCTGATAACGGATCTGCTTTTCCTTTTCTTCGCGAACTTTTGCCTCAGGTGCTTTGCTTAAGAAGCGCTCATTATTCAGCATACCCGCTGAACGCTTCAGCTCTTTCTCAAGACGTTCGCGTTCCTTTGTAAGGCGTTCGATCTCAGCTTGCTTATCCACCAGTTCATCGAGCGGCAGAAATGCTGTACCGGCGCCGAAGACAATCGAAACCATCCCTTCGGCTGCCTCTTTATCTTCAGTCAGTCTCACGACATCATGACCGCGCATGAGCGGCAGGAGTGAGCTGCTCATCGGCTCCAGATCCGTCCAGAAATCTTCATCTCCGGTCTGAATGTAAACACGTGTCTTACGGGCCGGCGGAACATCCATGTTGTTGCGGACAGCACGGATACCGCGCACCATCTCCATGACCTGGGTCATGAACTTCTCATCGGCAGGACAGTTCTTCTCTTCCTGATAGACCGGCCAGGCGGCTTTCATCAGGAATCCATCATCCGGCGCAAGTACACTGTATATTTCCTCGGTGACGAACGGCATGAACGGGTGCATCAGCTTAAGAGCGTTCTTGAGCGTCTCCCGCAGTACCCACAGGGCGCAGTTTGCCGCCTTCGGATCTGTATCTTTGTTGTAGATACGGTATTTCGCAATCTCGATATACCAGTCGCAGAATTCATCCCAGATAAAATCATGGACCTTTTGCACCGCTATACCGAGCTCGTATTTATCCATATTCTCTGTCATATCTTTCGCAACCGTATTGGCGCGCGAGATGATCCACCGGTCAGCCGGTGTCAGGTCAGAGGGATCAGGCTCATGAAGCGTCACATCGTCCAGATTCATCAGAATGAAACGGGATGCATTCCACATCTTGTTGGCAAAATTACGGCTTGCCTCGACGCGTTCATTGTAATAGCGCATGTCATTGCCGGGCGCATTGCCGGTCACGAGTGTCAGACGCAATGCATCCGCGCCGTACTGATCAATGACCTCGAGCGGATCGATGCCGTTCCCGAGAGACTTGCTCATTTTGCGTCCCAGAGAATCCCGGACCAGACCATGGATCAAAACTGTGTGGAACGGTGACTTGCCGGTATGCTCATATCCCGAGAACACCATACGCACCACCCAGAAGAAAATAATGTCATAGCCGGTGACCAGAACGCTTGTCGGATAGAATTTTTTAAGGTCTTCTGTCTCTTCAGGCCATCCGAGTGTTGAAAACGGCCAGAGCGCAGACGAGAACCACGTATCCAGTGTATCCTCATCCTGTGTCAGATGAGTGCATCCGCATTTCGGGCATTTGTCAGGCTTCTGGGCTGAGACTACCACTTCACCGCACTCATCGCAGTAATAGGCGGGAATTCTGTGGCCCCACCAGATCTGTCTTGAGATACACCAGTCATGGATATTCTCCAGCCAGTGCAGATATGTCTTGTTGAAACGCTCCGGCACAAACCGCAGCTCACCTTTTTCGATCGCTGCGATGGCCGGCTTAGCCAGTTCGTCCATCCGGACAAACCACTGCTCTTTGACCATAGGTTCAACCGTTGTATGGCAGCGGTCATGTGTTCCGACCGCATGGATATGCTCTTTTACCTTGACAAGATAGCCGCCCTCTTCCAGGTCTTTGACGATCTGCTCGCGCGCTTCATAGCGGTCCATGCCGGCGTATTTCCCGCCGTTTTCATTAATGGTCGCATCATCATTTAAGATATTGACCATCTCAAGGTTATGGCGCTGACCGACCTCAAAGTCATTCGGATCATGCGCAGGCGTAATCTTGACCGCACCGGTTCCGAACTCCATATCGACATACTCGTCCGCAACGACCGGAATCTCTTTATTGACCAGCGGAAGAATAACCGTCTTTCCCACCAGATCTTTATAGCGCTCATCATCAGGATGAACAGCGATGGCTGTGTCACCGAGCATTGTTTCAGGACGTGTTGTCGCGATCTCAAGCGCATCGTCTGTCCCTACGATCGGATAACGGATATGCCAGAAATGGCCTGTCTGCTCCTCGTGTTCGACCTCGGCATCGGAGAGCGATGTCTTGCACTTCGGGCACCAGTTGATAATGCGTTTTCCGCGGTAAATATAGCCCTTCTTATACAGATTCAGAAAAACGCATCCCCGCCTTGGAGCAGCCTTCGTCGAGTGTGAAACGCTCGCGCTCCCAGTCACAGGATGTACCCAGCTTCTTGAGCTGTTCCGTGATGGCTCCGCCGTACTCCGCCTTCCACTCCCACACTTTCTCCAGGAATGCCTCACGGCCGATCTCGCGCTTGTCTAT
>JAFWDW010000039.1 GCA_017515965.1 Lachnospiraceae bacterium | reverse complement strand
GTCTTGCCGGCGCCGGTGGAGCCGACAAAGGCAATCTTCTGACCGGGCAGTGCGTTGATGTCAATGTCATGAAGAATCATCTTGCGGCCGTCATACGAGAAGTCCACATCGAGCAGGTCAACCTTGCCCTGCAGTCTCTGATAAGTGACGGTGCCTTCCGCCTGGTGCGGATGTCTCCACGCCCATTTGCCGGTATTCTTCTTTGTTTCAATGATTTCGCCGTTTTCGCCTTCCTCGATATTGACAAGCTCAACATAGCCTTCGTCAAATTCGGATTCTTCATCCATCATGGCGAAGACACGGTCCGCGCCGGCCATCGCATTGACGATGGAGGCGAACTGCTGGGAGATCTGGGTGATCGGCATGGTGAAGCTGCGGTTGAGGGAAAGGAAGGATACGAGAGTTCCGAGGGTAAGACCGAACAGATGATTGAGTGCGATCATGCCGCCGAACATGGCAATCAGCACATAGGAAATGTTGCCGAGGTTTGCCATGACAGGCATCATGATATTGGCGTATTTGTTCGCGTTGGACGCGTTTTCGCGCAGCTGTTCATTCAGTTTTTCAAAACCTTCGATCGCTTTTGCCTCATGGTTGAACACCTTGACCACTCTCTGACCGGAAAGCATTTCCTCAATATAGCCGTTGACCGCGCCAAGGGACGCCTGCTGTTTGAAGAAGTAATCCCGGCTTCGGCCGCCGAGCTTTCCGGATACTCTGAGCATGATCGCGATCATGCTCAGGGAAATGCAAGTCAAAGGAATACTCAGCATGATCATCGAACCGAAGGTGACCACGATTGTCATCGCGCTGTTGACGATCTGCGGGATGGACTGGCCGATCAGCTGGCGCAGCGTATCAATATCGTTGGTATAGACCGACATGATATCGCCATGAGGATGGGTGTCAAAGTATTTGATCGGCAGGGATTCCATATGTGTGAAAAGCTCGATTCTGAGTTTTTCCATGGTTCCCTGGCTGACAGAAACCATAATGCGGTTATAGGTGTACGCCGAGATGACGCCCACCATCAGCACCGCCGCCAGTTTGGCAAGACGGACGGCCAGCGCGCCGAAATCGGGATTGACCGATCCGAGCATCGGCGTGATGTAATCATCAATCAGCGTTTTGGTAAAGAGGGTTGACTGAACGGTACAGAAGGCTGTCACCATGATCAGGATGACAACCATCAGGAATTGCCAGCCGTAGTAGTGGAAGACATAACCGAGGATTCTTTTCAGAGTGTCGGTATTGAGTTTTCTTTTGGGCATCTGATATGCGCGCATATTTCTCTGACTCATGACTGTCCTCCTTTCTTAAGCTTCGGCCGGTGCGGCATCGAAGTCCGCTCCGCCGCCCATTACCTGGGTCATGTAGATTTCCTGATAGATCTCATTGTTCATGAGCAGGTTCTCAGGAGTATCGAAGCCGTTGACTTCGCCGCGGTGCAGAACAAGAACTCTGTCCGCATCCATAAGGGAAGCCAGTCTCTGGGAGATAATCAGTTTTGTCGTGCCGGGGATCGTCTGGCGGAACGCTTCGCGGATAGATGCGTCGGTAGCGGTATCGACAGCGCTTGTCGAGTCGTCCAGAATCAGCACCTTAGGCTTTTTCATAAGCGCTCGGGCAATGCATAACCTCTGTCTCTGACCACCGGAAACGTTGGTTCCGCCCTGCTCGATATGCGTGTGGTAGCCATCCGGCATTTTTTCGATGAACTCATCGGCGCACGCCATTTTGCATGCGGCGATGCATTCTTCTTCGGTGGCGTTCTCGTTGCCCCATCTCAGGTTGTCGATGATCGTGCCGGAGAACAGGACATTCTTCTGCAGAACCACGGACACCTGGTCTCTGAGCACCGCCATGTCATACTTCCTCACGTCCACTCCGCCGACGCTGACACTTCCCTCACTCACGTCATACAGACGGGAAATCAGTGAAACAAGAGTCGATTTGCCTGAGCCGGTCGGTCCGAGAATATCGATCGTTTCGCCGGTTTTGATATGCAGTTCGATATCTTTCAATACCGCCGCGCCGGTCCCGGATTTATATGAGAATGAAACGTGATCGAAATCGATCGATCCGTCTTTCACTTCCATCACGGGGTTTTCGGGATTGGCCAGATCGGGAACCTCATTGAGAACTTCCGCGATTCTCTTTGCCGAAGCGATGGACATGGTGATCATGACAAACACCATCGACAGCATCATCAGGCTCATGAGAATGCTCATGACATAGGAGAACATGGAAGTGAGGTTGCCGGTTGTCATACTGCCGCCGACCACATGCTGGGCGCCAAACCATGAAAGGGCAATGATGCAGCCGTATACTGTCAGCATCATCACGGGGTTGTTGAGAATGATGAACTTCTCAGCCCTGATAAACAGGTTTTTCAGATTGCCTGCAGCTTTGGTGAATTTGTCATTCTCAAAGTCTTCCCTGACAAACGCCTTGACCACGCGGATTGCCGAAACATTTTCCTGCACGCTGGCGTTGACATCGTCATATCTTGTGAAGACCTTATTGAACGCAGGCATTGCGTGGGTGGTGATAAACACCAGCACACAGGCCAGAAAAGCCACTGCCACTAAGAAGATCACGGAAAGGTCCGGACTGATGATAATGCACATCACAATCGAGAAGATGAGCATTAACGGAGGTCTGACCGCGATTCTGATAATCATCTGGAATGCATTCTGCAAATTGGTGACATCGGTGGTCAGTCTTGTCACAAGACCTGCCGTGGAAAACTTGTCGATATTTGAGAATGAATAATCCTGAATCTTTTTGAACATGTCGTCACGGATATTCGCCGCGAATCCGGTCGCAGCCATCGCAGCGTGCCTGCCGGCCTGCGTGCCGAAGTAAAGACTCGCAAACGCCATGAGCACCATAAGACCGCCATACATCAATACCGCCTGCATATTGCCGGCGTTGATGCCCTGGTCGATGATCATCGCTGTGACATAAGGAATCAGCACTTCCATCACGACTTCCGCGGCCGTGAATACTGGTGTAAGCAGTGTTACTTTTTTGAACTGCTTCACCTCACCAATCAGCGTTTTCAGCATCGCTATACCTTCCTTTCTTCCATGTTGCTGTAAAGTTTTCTCAACAATACATTGAGCTGTCCGATTTCCTCGTCACTGAGTCCTTCCAGCATTCCCCTCTCCGACTGATCGCGCTTTTCACGCATCGTCCTGCCGAGGGAGACAGCCTTCGGTGTCAGAGTGACAATTTTGCTGCGGTGGTCTGTTTCATCCGTTTCGCATGTTACAAACCCCTTGTCCTGAAGACGGTTGATCAGGCCGACGATCGTCGGATGAGACACATCGAGGATTTTTTCGATCTCTTTCTGGGCAATCGTTCCGCCTTCGTGTTCGATTGCCGCGAGAACCTGCATCTGCGAAAAAGTCAGATCATGTTCTCTGAGATCATTATCACCGAGAGCCTTCATCCGGTCGCTGATGACCTTGATCAGAAATCCGATATTCTGATTCACCATAAAAACGCTCCTTTATGTAGCTTGCTACATATATTGTAATACTCCTGCAAATGATGTCAATCCATATGTGTCCGTGCGTCAGAACATTCTTTCCAGACTGTCTGAAAAAAGCGAAATCATG
>JAFWDW010000038.1 GCA_017515965.1 Lachnospiraceae bacterium | reverse complement strand
TAAAAATCGCTTGTTTTCATGTCAATCAGTCGCTCATTTGTCAAATTGTTCAGTATTCACTGCGACCTTGCCACGGTGGCACGGGAAACATCCGCCACAACTGTGACGCGCTTTCTTAATACGCCTTGCCGAGGTAGACCTTGTATTTTGCGGGTTTTCCGCAGTAGACGCAGGTCGCGCCCTCATCCGGCTCGCTCCCCTCGTGCGGGATACAGCGGATTGTCGCGGTTGTCTCATCCTTGATCGCCTCTTCACACTCGGTGCATCCGCACCAATTTGCTTTCACGAAGCCGGGTTTGTTGTCGATGACATCCTTGAACTCATCCCAATCATGAGCCTCGTAGATATGGCTCTCAAGATGCTCTTTCGCACGGGCATACATATCGTTGTGGATCGTCTCGAGCAGTTCCAGAATGACCGGCACGCAGCCATCGATCGGAGCGGTTGTCTTCTCGCCATTGTCGCGGCGCGCCAGAACGACCTGACCGTTCTCGACATCGCGCGGACCGATTTCCAGACGGATCGGAACGCCGCGCATCTCGTGCTCAGCAAATTTCCAGCCCGGGCTCTTGTCGCTCATATCGATCAATGTGCGGATGCCGTGAGCCTCCAGTTCGTCCTTCAGCTTCTGGCAGGCTGCCACAACTTCTTCATTCTGCATGCGGATCGGAATGACCGCCACCTGGGTCGGGGCGACTTTCGGCGGCAGAACCAGTCCGTCATCATCGCCGTGAACCATAATAACCGCACCGATCATACGGGTCGTAATACCCCAGGATGTCTGATGGACATATTGAAGATGGTTTTCTTTGTCAGTGTATTGGATATCAAAGGCCTTCGCAAAGCCATCGCCAAAGTTATGGCTTGTCGCACACTGCAGAGCCTTGCCGTCATGCATCAGCGCCTCGACTGTGTACGTTGCTTTTGCACCGGCGAACTTCTCTTTTTCAGTCTTTTTGCCTCTGATGAGAGGGATTGCCAGTACTTCTTCAATAAAGTCGGCGTACACTTCATGCATCAGAACCGTACGCTCCTCCGCGTCTTCGGCTGTCGCATGCGCGGTATGCCCCTCCTGCCACAAGAATTCACGCGAGCGCAGGAACGGACGGGTCGTCTTCTCCCAGCGCACGACGGAACACCACTGATTGTACAGTCTCGGCAGATCGCGGAAGGAATGGATATCCTTGGCATACAGATCGCAGAAAAGCGTCTCAGATGTCGGCCGCACACACATGCGCTCCTGCAACTCATTCTCGCCGCCGTGAGTGACCCAGGCAACTTCGGGGGCAAACCCCTCGACGTGATCCTTTTCCTTCTGGAGCAGGCTTTCCGGGATGAACATTGGCAGATAGACATTTTGCACGCCCGTTGCCTTGAAGCGCTTATCGAGTTCATTCTTCATATTTTCCCAGATCGCAAAACCCGCCGGCTTAAGAACCGTGCAGCCCTTAACGCTGGTATAACCGATCAGATCGGCTTTCTTGACGACGTCAGTATACCATTGCGCAAAATCCACCTCGCGGGATGTAATTGCCTCTACCTTTTTCCCTTTAGCCATTTGATATCTTGCTCCTTAATTATCTTTAATGTGCTTTAAAATCCATCTCTCCAAATCAGCGTAGACCCTCTGTCTGTCTAGCTCGTTTAAGATCTCGTGACGGTCGCCTTTGTATAACTTGTACGCGACTTCCTTGACGCCGATTTCTTTATACCACTTAGCGATGCGCGGTATATCCTTGCCGTGATGGCCCACCGGGTCCTCATCTCCTGATACCAGAACGATCGGAAGATCCTTGTTGATCTGGTCCATCAGCTTCGGTTTCTCAGCCTGCTGCAGTGCCTCGAACATACCATAGTACGCGTTGACACTGAACGGATGATTGCACATCGGATCCTTTTCGTATTTCTTATTGTTCTCCGGATTCTTTGACAGCCAGTCGACGGGGGTCTCCGGATTTGTGAACTCCTTGTTGTAACCGCCGCCTGCCATGCCGTCGATCATCTTGCTATAGTGATTGCCGCCTTTTAAGGCTGCGCTGAATTTGCACAGTCTCTTGGCTACGACGACTGCTGCTGGCGGCGCCGTAAAGCTGCCCATGATGATCACGCCTGCAAGCCCTTCGGAATGGCGCGTTATATAGCAGCGCGCAAAAGCTGATCCCATGCTGTGGCCGAGCAGGAAATACGGAACGGACGGATGCTCTGCCTGTGTTCTCTCACGAAGCGAATGCATATCAGCCAGCACATCATCCGGTCCCATGTTGTCGCTGAAGAAACCGTATGATTCCTCATCCGCGACAGAACGGCCGTGGCCAAGGTGGTCATTTCCGACTACCAGGATGCCCCGCGCACTCAAAACTTCCGCGAACTCCTCGTAGCGCTCAATATACTCCTTCATGCCGTGCGCGATCTGCAGGATCGCCTTGGGCTCTCCTTCCGGAGTCCACTCGCATACGTGAATCTGTGTCAAATCATCTGCTGACGGAAAATAGTATTCCTTCTTCATAAGTTTTACCTCTCGTCAATCGGAATGTATTCTTTATGCGGGCAAAGCGGCATATAAGCCGGACGGATGATGCGGTTGACATTCTGGAGCTCTTCCAGTCTGTGTGCGCACCAGCCGACGATTCGGGCTGTCGCGAAAAGCGGTGTGTACAAGCTCGCCGGCAGGCCGAGCATGTTGTAGACCAGACCGCTGAAGAAGTCGACGTTCGCGTTGACGCCCTTCTTGTTTCTCTGACGGGCCGCGATCAGCTGCGGTGCGAGATCCTGGACCGTCTTGTACAGACCATACTCTTTGTCGTACCCCTTGGCGTGAGCAAGCTTCTGGACATAACCTTCCAGCACTTCCGCACGTGGATCGGATACAGTGTAAATCGCATGTCCGATACCATAGATCAGACCCTTTTTATCAAAGACTTCCTTATTCAGGATCGCCTCCAGATAAGCCTTGACCTCATCGACGTCCTCCCAGTCGGCAACCTCTGCCTTGATCGCCTCAAACATCTGGATCACCTTGATGTTAGCGCCGCCGTGTTTGGGTCCTTTGAGGGATGCCAGAGCGGCCGCGATCGTTGAGTAAGTGTCCGTACCGGAAGAGGTGACGACGTGTGTGGTAAATGTCGAGTTGTTACCACCGCCGTGGTCCATGTGGAGCACCATCGCCATATCGAGGACCTTCGCCTCCAGCG
>JAFWDW010000037.1 GCA_017515965.1 Lachnospiraceae bacterium | reverse complement strand
TGCAGCCTTCACCAATGAGGAGGGCGTGCGCTACGCACCCGACATGCTGGGCTCGCTGGTCTATGCGGGCGGCATGGACGTGGAGGATGCGCTTAAGATCCGCGGTGTTGATGGGAGCGTGCTGGGCGATGAGCTGAAACGGATCGGATACGCCGGAAGTGGTGAGCCGGGATTTGCCAAGCCCTGTGCATTTATCGAACTGCATATCGAGCAGGGGCCGATTCTTGATCAGGAAGGGATTCAGATCGGCGCGGTTGAGGATCTGCAGGGAATCTCCTGGTTTGAAGTGGCCATCGAGGGAAGGCAGAACCACGCGGGAACAACACCGACTGCCATGAGGATCGATGCGGGACTGGCGGCGGCGAAGGTCAATGTCTTTTTGAGGGAGCGCTGTCTCCTGCCCGGCAGCAGGACAGTCGCGACGGTCGGCACGATCGCCTTTGAGCCGAATGCCGTCAACGTCATTCCTGAAAAGGCTGTCTTTACGGTCGATCTGCGCAATCCTGATGAGAGCGCGCTTCAGGCGGAAGAACATGCGCTGATGGATTATTTAAGGGAGTTGGAGCAGCACGATCACGTGAAGGTGACGGTGTGCAGGCGTTCGCGTTTTAAGCCCGTTCTCTTTGATGCTGGAATCGCCGATATGATCGAGAAAGGGGCCGCAGGGCGGAACCTCTCATGCAGGCGCATCACCTCGGGAGCCGGGCAGGATGCCCAAAATCTGGCGACTGTCTGCCCGACGGCGATGATCTTTGTCTCAAGCATCGGCGGCATCAGTCATAATCTGCAGGAATACACCCGGGATGAGGACGTTATTAACGGGGCAAATGTGCTGTTGGATCTTGCGCTTTTGAACGTATCTGCGCCGGAGTGAGCGGGTGGCGTGATGATGGCTCCTTTTTCCATGGTTTCCGACAAAGAGTAGCCGTCAATTGGCTCCTTTGCGAGCCTTTGATTCAGAAAAGTAGCCAATGTTTTGAGAAATGCGGCTACGATTCAAGCTTTTGCTACGAAAAAGGAGCCACTCAGTGGCTCCTTTTCATGATTTGAATCACCATTAATTTTCCTCAATGATCTTTTTCGCCCATTCGACAGCCTTTTCCACGAATATCGTGCAGGCCCGGTACATCTCGGGGGACTTACGATCGTGATCTTTAAAATAAGTCTTCTGCAGCTCTTTGCAGTAGATCGTTCCGAATTCTGCCTCAAATTGCTTTAAGAACGTCCGTACTGCATCTGCCGAGGGCTTGCGGTCCTCGCCCAACTCTGTCCGTCCGTACTTGCTGCCGATCGCAGCGACAGCGCCAGTCACGGCACCGCAGATCGATCCGCGCTGCATGCCGCCTCCGAATCCGGTCATCATTTTCACGCATTCTGCCGGGAGATCGACGACACCGTCCTCGATCAGGCATTTCAGGGTCGTTTCGGCACAGTTAAGGCCGCCTTTATAGAAATATTTGGTCACATCACTCATCGTTTTGTCCTCCGTTATGGCAAAAGCATAACAGCATTTAATCTTGAAAACAACTCGGAAATATGCTTTACTAAAAAATACAAAGAGAAAAGTAACCTAAGGAGGGTAACGATATGGCATGTTTTTTAGTACCTGCTGCTGAAGCAGTTGCGACATCTATCGCGAAAATCGAAGCTGACAAGAAGGAATCTGTAAAGAAGACAGAGCAGGAGACAAAGATCCCGTTCTCCACGAAGCTGAGCTGGCTCAGAAATATGCTTTGGGGCGGCTCTGTGCTGCTGGCCTTTGAACACGTATGGCACGGAGAGGTGGTTCCCTACTTCCCGTTCCTGACAGCGGCTTCAAATCCGGCGGACAAAGCGGAGATGCTGCATGAGATGGCGACGGTCGGTGTCACGATGGCTGTGATCATCACCGTGGTCTGGGTCTGCATGCTCGCTGTTGCCTCTGTCTTTGAGAAGAGAGCAAAAGAAGATACGTCCGCAAAGGCATAAGGAGAAATGCTATGACACTGCTACTCTCGATTTTTGCAGCCGTTATTACGACAGCGATCTGGTACAAGAACGCACCGAACAGCCAAATGAAAATCGGTGTCTTGTGCTGGATGTTCTGGGGCGCTTCCCTCATGTGGCTGGCCGATGCGATCTTTGAGTATACTGAGCTCGGAGCGGCGTATTTTACACCGGCACCGGCAGATATGCTCAATGATCTGTTCCTGGGGCTCTCGGTAGTGGCGCTGGCCATGATCATCTGGATCATCATTCTGTTGATCAAGGATCCGAAGGACGTCTTTAAGGAGATTTTCTTTAAGAAGAAATAAGAAAATGAGCGGTTCTGCCGATGACAGCAGAGCCGCTTTTTGCAGACGGGGAATGATTATGAAAACAGAAATAAAAGAGATCATAAGGGCACTTAAGGCCGGGGAGATGTCTGAAGAGGAAGCTCTGCTCGCCTTAAAGACAGAGCCGTTTAAGGATCTCGGCTTTGCCAAGGTGGACCTGCACAGGAAGATCAGACAGGGCGTGCCTGAGGTTATTTACGGGGCGGGCAAGACTCCGGAACAGATCGTTGATATCCTTCATGCTATGAGAGGGAGCGGCCAGGAGAATGTCCTGATCACGCGTCTGTCCGCGGAGGCGGCGGAGATGATCGCTGCGGATTTTGAGGTTTCATATCATCCGGAGGCAAGGATCGCGATCGCCGGTAAAGTGCCGGAAGCGAACGGGATCGGACGCATTGTTGTCGCGACC
>JAFWDW010000036.1 GCA_017515965.1 Lachnospiraceae bacterium | reverse complement strand
GTGTGGAGCTGACAGACGGAGCAGAACTTACCTGGATGCGTCAGCCCCATTACTATATGGGACTCTATTCATACACTTACTCTGCGGGACTGACTATTGCGACCGAGGTGAGTGAACAGATACTGAAAGAAGGAGAGAGGGCTGCAGAGAACTGGAAGAGAGCACTGAGGGCGGGAAGCACCGTCACTCCGGTTGAATTCGCCCGGATGGCGGGCGTGGATATCACCACGGACAGACCGCTGCTTGATACGATCGAAAAGATAGGTTTGATGATCGGCGAGATGTGCACACTGACCGAGGAGATTGGTCTTTAGAGGTGACTGTTATGACAGAGAAGGTTTATCAAACGGATCATGGGCCGATCCATTACTGGATCAGTGATGATGCAATACACAATGATTGCGAACTTGTTCTATTACCGGGTCTGACAGCTGATCACCGGCTGTTCGAGAAACAGATAGAGTATTTCGAGGGCAAGTACCGGCTGTTCGTCTGGGATGCGCCGGGACACAATGTCTCCTATCCTTTCGAGATGACATTCACTCTTGAAGATAAAGCCCGGTGGCTGGATGCCATTCTTGCGCTTGAAGGGTTTGATAAACCCGTTATTGTGGGTCAGTCAATGGGCGGTTATCTCGGCCAGATGTATGCGCAGCTTTTTCCCGACAAACTGTGCGGATTTATCTCGATCGATTCCGCACCGCTTAAGAGAGAGTACTACACGGGCGTGGAATTGTGGCTGCTGGAGCGGATGGAACCGGTGTATCGTCATTATCCCTGGAAAACACTGCTCAGACAGGGGACCAACGGTGTCGCGACATCCGAGTACGGCAGGGCACTGATGCGCGATCTGATGATGACTTATGACGGCGATCAGAAGAGATATGCCGAGCTGGCCGGACATGGTTACCGCATTCTGGCCGGGGCGGCGAAGGCAAAACTGCCCTATGACATTAAATGCCCGGCGCTTCTGATCTGCGGCGAGAAGGATCACGCCGGTTCATGTATCAGATACAATAAAGCATGGCACAGGAAATCAGGAATTCCGATCGAATGGATCAAAGGTGCGGGGCATAATTCCAATACGGATGCTCCTGAACTGATCAATCAGCTGATTGAGAGATTTGTGGAGGGATAGGATATGGCAACAGGCAGAATGGAATTTCACGCAAGAACGATCCTGCAGCATACCAATTTCTGTTTCGTTTTTCCGAATGATGTGGAAATGGAGGAAGTGTTCGATAAGCGTCATTACGAACGCGAGCCGATGAATCTGATCCTCCTGCACGGGCTGACCGGAACAGACACGGACTGGCTCTACGGAGGCAATGCCCAGGAAATGGCGATTCAGTACAATCTGAATGTCTTTATGCCGACCACAGGCAACTCTTTCTATCTTGATCAGGAGTGTCGGGAGGCCCGCTATGCAACTTTCATTGCGGAAGAACTGCCTGACTATATTTGCCAGACCTTCGGGATCGACATGAGCAGAGACAATACACTGATCGGCGGTCTTTCAATGGGCGGCTATGGCGCCATTCATACGGCGCTTGCTTATCCCGACAGATTCAGAGCATGTCTCGCCCTCTCGTCTGCGATTCATATCAGAGATATCGCCGAGGAAATGAAAAAAGGCATCGGGGGCGTGCTTCCGGTCGAATTGAGCAGGGAGATCTTCGGCGACCCTGACAAGCTGGTGGCGTCGGATAAAAACCCCGAAGTACAGTACAGACATCTGCGTGAAGCGGGAGTTGACATCCCGCAGATCTATCTGGCTTGCGGAACGGAAGATACGCTGATCGACGCGAGCCGTTCTTTCAGAGATTTCCTGGAAAAGCAAGGCGCGGATCATATCTATGAAGAAGGTCCCGGCGCACACAACTGGACATTCTGGAAAGAATATCTGGACCGCGGCCTTCGGGCAGTGTTAAGCAGATGATATGCATAACAAGGAGGAAAAACTATGAAATCCTATAAAAAAGAACTGTATTTCAATCTCCCCAAAAGGAGAGGCCTCGTCAATATTACCAGAGAAGTGCAGCAGGCTATCGATGAGAGCGGAGTGAAGGAAGGGCTCTGCCTGGTCAATCCCATGCATATCACAGCCAGTGTGATCATCAATGATGATGAACCCGGCCTGCACAGAGACTACGAGCGTCTTCTGGAGAGACTGGCTCCGGAAAAACCGTATGATCAATATGACCACAACGGATTTGAGGACAATGCGGACGCGCACCTGAAGCGCAGCCTGATGGGGCGGGAGTCAGTGGTTGCCATCACTGACGGGAGACTGGATTTCGGCCCGTGGGAGCAGATCTTCTATTATGAGTTCGACGGGATGAGAAACAAGCGTTTACTGATCAAAATTATTGGAGAGTAGTCATGTTAATCATTGAGCATTTAACGAAAACTTACGGCGAGAAGAAGGCAGTAGATGATCTGTCCTTGCATATTCGGCCGGGTGAGATCTACGGATTTATAGGCCACAACGGCGCAGGCAAGACCACGACACTCAAGAGCGTCGCCGGCATCCTGCAGTTTGACAGCGGAACGATTACGATCGCCGGGAACTCGGTCACGGCTGATCCGATCAGATGCAAGAGAGATATTGCCTATATTCCGGACAATCCGGATCTGTATGATTTTATGAGCGGTATCAAGTATCTGAACTTTGTAGCGGATATCTTTGGTATTCCGACTGATATGCGCGCAGAGCGGATCCGAAAGTATGCCGATGTGTTTGAGCTGACAGAGGACCTGGCACAGCCGATCAACGCCTACTCACATGGTATGAAGCAGAAACTGGCTGTGATCGCGGCATGGCTCCATGCCCCGAAGCTGATCGTCATGGATGAGCCCTTTGTCGGCCTTGATCCCAAGGCGTCACATCTGCTCAAGGAGATGATGCGGGAGCATTGTGATGCGGGCGGCGCGATTTTCTTCTCGACGCATGTGCTGGAAGTTGCGGAAAAGCTCTGCGATAAGGTGGCTATCATCAAAGAAGGCCGCCTGATCAAAGCGGGCACGATGGAGGAAGTCAAGGGTGATGAAAGTCTGGAAGAAGTCTTTTTGGAGCTGGAGGAAGAGTAAATGCTGAGGGTGTTGCTTAAAAAACAGCTCGCGGAAGTCTTTAAACAGTACTTCTTTAACGCGAAGAAAAACAAGATGCGTTCCAAAGGGGCGATCGCTGCCTGGTTCTTTTTCTTTGTCGTCATTATGGTCGGCGTCCTCGGCGGGATGTTTACTTTCCTGTCCGTCAGTTTGTGCGGGGGATTGACTGAGGCCGGTGTGGGCTGGCTGTATTTCCTGATCTTATGCGGGATCGCGATCGTCTTCGGAGCGTTCGGAAGCGTGTTTAACACATATTCCAGCCTGTATATGGCTAAGGATAATGATCTGCTTTTGTCGATGCCGATCCCGGTGCGGACGATCATGGCGGCGAGACTTGCGAATGTCTATCTGCTGGGAACCATGTACGCGGCGACGGCTTTGATCCCGGCTTTGATCGTGTACTGGGTGTTTGCCGGACCGACCGTATCGCGCGTGATCTGCGGGATCTTGCTCTTTCTCATCGTGACGACGATCGTCTTGCTGCTCTCCTGTCTGCTCGGCTGGGTGGTGGCCAAGATCAGTCTGAAGCTTAAGAACAAGAGTTATATTACTGTGATCATCTCGCTGGCCTTTATCGGCGCTTATTACTTCTTCTACTTCATGTCGAATGGCCTGATCAGGAATATTGTGGCGAACGCTTCTGCCTACGGGACGAAGATCAAAGGCGTTGCTTAAATTCTGTATTTATTTGGAAGGATCGGAGAGGGAAGCTGGGCTGCGGCAGCTGTCTTTACTGCCGTCACGGCAGTCCTCTTTGTACTGGTCTGGGCAGGTATGTCGAGGAGCTTCCTCGGCATCGCGACCGCCGGCGGTGCGATGACAAAAAAACGTTATGTCGAGAAAACAGTCAGGGAGAAGAGTGCGTTTGGCGCATTGCTCGGAAAGGAGTTCGCACGCTTTACCTCGAACGCGAACTACATGCTCAATTGCGGACTCGGCGTTCTGCTCATTCCTGCTACGGGCATTCTGCTTCTCATTAAGGGGAGGGAGATATGTGAGGTGATCGACACCGTGCTTGCGGGCAGACCCGGCGCTACCGCCGTGCTTCTGTGCTCGATGCTTTGCCTGATGGCCGCTATGAACGATATGGCGGCTCCGTCCGTTTCCCTTGAGGGAAAGAGTATCTGGATCGCGCAGTCTCTTCCGGTTCCGGCAAAAACGGTTCTTCGGGCCAAGGCGTTTGTGCAGATTATTCTGACCGGACTGCCCATGGCTTTTACTGGTCTGTGTGCCGCTATTGTGCTGTCTGCTCCTGTTGCTGTGAAGATCCTGGTGCTGGCTCTGTTGCTTATCTACACAGTGTTCTCAGCTGTCTTTTCGATGACGATCGGAG
>JAFWDW010000035.1 GCA_017515965.1 Lachnospiraceae bacterium | reverse complement strand
GCTCTGCTGCCTTCGCTTTCTTATGGCGCCGCACACAGGTCACCAGCAGTACAATCACCGTCAGCAAAAGCAAACAACGCATCACAAAACGCGCGATAGCTCTCTGCCTCGCTCTGCGCCGCCTGCCTTCATTCCGCCTAGGATTCTGCGATGGCTGCAATCTTCTGTTTTCACTGGACCGTATTTCCCGATTATCCATGATGACCTTGCCTAGCGTCCCGCTTTCCTAAGCGCTCTCTTCAACAGGCGCAACTTTTACCAATTAAATTATAACAGATTTATGCACAAGGAGGAATCTCTATGAACCCATTTATCACATCACCGCATAGTATTCATTTACAGCAGGAAACACTGGACGCCGAGATCCGGGATCTGACGAGACAGATCGACGCGCTGCCGGAAGGCTCCGCTACCGTTTACTATGATAATGGCTATAAAAAGATGCGTGGAATAGTAAATGGCAAAAGACGAATCATCAGTCAAAAGGATCTCCCTCTTGTCCATGACTTGATTCTCCGCAAATATTTGACAAAAAAGAGGACAGAATTAATCCATGCAAAATCGGTCCTGAAAGCCCACTCTGTCTTTGAAAGTCGTTATGAGGGGATTGCGGAAAAATACCTGATGGATAATCCTTTGCGTGCAGAGATTCTGAAAGATGTATTCATAATAAAGGACTTGTCCCTGCGTAAGTGGGCCGAAGCGCCGGATCAATGCGCAGGGCCACGCCAGGAGGAGCGCACTGAGGAAACTCTGTTCGGCTTATTAGTTCGTTCAAAAGCCGAAGTTATGATTGCAACATTTCTTTATGAAAATAAAATACCATTTCGCTATGAAGAACCTCTCTTGCTTAACGGGAAGATTTATTGCCCTGATTTTACTATTCGTGATCCTAAGACAGGGGCATTCTTCTGGTATGAACATTTCGGTAAAATGGATGATCCCAGATATGTGCGCGATGCCTTCCGTAAGTTAATTGTATATGCAGATAATGGTATTATTCCTTCTGTCAATCTCATTACGACTTTTGAAACCAAAAGCCATAAACTAAGCTTTCCTCAGATTCGAAGCGCAGTAGCTACTGTGATCTGATGAACAAATGAACTGTGCATCTCAATGGTGCAAAGTTTTATCTGGATTTATTTGTCACCATATTATTTGGTGTATGTTAAAAAATGTCCTTGTTTCGCACCTAGAATCCTTCATGTTTTAGGTGCAAGTTCTTTGAATTCAGTTTTTATCACCTAATCCAGAGGTGCATAATTCTTGTTTTTCTTTAAATGCACCTTTTTTAAAGCAATCAAGCACAATAATTCCCTGTCACGGACAGCTCTACTGCCGCACAAAAAGGCCACCGCCCAAAAGCGGTGGCCTTGTCATCCTAAATGATCTCGCGCTCAGCAACCAGCATCGGCCAAACCTAACAGCCGGGGAGTTGCATTAAGCGGCACTCAATCCAGAATGATTTACTCGTTGTACAGAGCGTTGAGCTTGGTCAGATACTCGTAATGCTCCATAGCCTCGGCTTCGTTGCGTGCGAAGAGGCGATTTGCCTTCTCTGGATTTGCACGCATCAGAGCGTTGTAACGAACCTCGCCGTTCAGGAATTCCTGATAATCGCCCTTCGGCTCCTTGGAGTCGAGGATGAACTTCTTGCCGGGCTCTGCTGCCGGGTTGAAGCGGAAGTTGTTCCAGTAGCCGACCTCGACTGCGAGCTGCTCTTCTGTCATGGCCTTGCCCATGCCCTTCTTGATACCGTGGTTGATACACGGAGCATAAGCGATGATCAGTGACGGTCCCGGATAAGCCTCAGCCTCTGTGATGGCCTTGACTGTCTGGTTGAAGTCAGCGCCCATCGCGATCTGAGCGACATAGACATAACCGTAGCTCATGGCGATGCTGGCCAGATCCTTCTTTTTGGTCTCCTTGCCGCCTGCCGCGAACTGAGCGGTCGCGCCGGTCTTGGTAGCCTTGGAGGACTGTCCGCCTGTGTTGGAGTAAACCTCTGTATCAAATACGAGGATGTTGACATCTTCGCCGCTGGCGATCACGTGATCGAGGCCGCCGAAGCCGATATCATATGCCCAGCCGTCGCCGCCGAAGATCCATGTAGACTTCTTAGCGAGGAAGTCTTTGTTCTTCAGAAGCAGTGACTTGTGCTCGCAGGCGCTGCTGCAGTCGAGTGCTACAACCAGTGCGTCTGTTGCGGCGCCGTTCTTGGCACCGTCATCAAATGTGTCGAGCCAGTCAGCGATCTTCTCTTTCAGAGCCGCGTCGGAAGTGTTCTCCTGAATGTACTCAGCCTCTTCCTTCATGCGGGCACGGATGGCTTTCTGAGCAAGTGCCATACCATAACCGAACTCTGCGTTGTCCTCGAACAGGGAGTTATCCCATGCCGGGCCTTTGCCTTCCGGAGTGACAGTGTACGGTGTGGACGGTGCGGAGTTGCCCCAGATAGAGGAGCAGCCTGTCGCGTTCGCGACGTACATACGATCACCGAAGAGCTGTGTGACGAGCTTCGCATACGGAGTCTCACCGCACCCTGCGCAGGCGCCCGAGAACTCAAGCAACGGCTGCTTGAACTGGCTGCCCTTGACAGATGCTTCTTTGTACTTCGCAACGACTTCCGGCTTGACCGGGATCTCTGTGCCGTAATCGAACAGTTCCTGGAATCCGCCGTTCTTCTCGAAGTTCTCCATAACGAGTGCCTTCTCGCCCTTCTTGCCCGGACAGACATTGGCGCAGGAGCCGCAGCCTGAGCAGTCGTAAGCGGAGATGCTCATCGTGAACTTCATGCCCGGCATACCGATCAGATCGAGGCACTCGGTACCTTCCGGAGCCTTAGCTGCCTCATCCTCTGTCAGAGCCAGCGGACGGATAACAGCGTGCGGGCAGACATATGCGCAGCGGTTACACTGGATACAGTTCTCAGCCTTCCATACCGGGATGTTGACTGCGATACCGCGCTTCTCATATGCGGATGTACCTGACGGTGTGGAACCGTCTGCATAGTCGACAAATGCGGAGACCGGAAGCTTGACGCCTGTCTGAGAGTTGACAGCTGCCTGAACTGTGTTGACGAACTTGACAACATCTTCACGGCCCTTGGCATCGACCTTCTTGAGGCCTTCGTCTGCTGCATCTTTCCAGGAATCCGGAACCTTGACCTCAACGACCTGCTTAGCGCCTTCGTCGATCGCTGCCCAGTTCTTCTGGACAACGTCGTCGCCCTTGCGGCCGTAGGTCTTCTTCGCAGCGTCCTTCATCAGCTTGATTGCTTCCTCTTCCGGAATAATGCCGGTGAGCTTGAAGAATGCGGACTGAAGGATCGTGTTGATACGTGTCGGGCCCATGCCTACTTCGATACCGATCTTGACACCGTCGATGGTGTAGAACTTGATACCATGGTTGGCGATGTATGCCTTGACCTGTCCGGGCAGATGCTCCTCAAGGCCTTCAGCATCCCACGGGCAGTTCAGCAGGAATGTGCCGCCGTCCTTGAGTTCCTGAACCATGTTGTACTGACGTACATAGGAGGGCTTGTGGCAGGCGACGAAGTCAGCGCCTGATGTGATCAGATAGGTCGACTTGATCGGCTTGTGGCCGAAGCGCAGGTGAGACATTGTCACACCGCCGGACTTCTTGGAGTCATAATCGAAGTATGCCTGTGCATACATATCGGTGTTATCGCCGATGATCTTGATGGAGTTCTTGTTCGCGCCGACTGTACCGTCTGCACCGAGACCCCAGAACTTGCAGTTGAATGTTCCCTCCGGTGTGGAGTGGATCATTTCGCCGCGCTCAAGTGATGTAAATGTCACGTCATCCACGATACCGATCGTGAACTGATCCTTGCTGTCGTTGTTGAATGTCGCAACGATGTCAGCCGGGACGGTATCCTTGGAACCAAGGCCGTAGCGTCCGCCGAAGATCGGGACATTTTCAAACTTAGAGCCCTTGAGAGCTGCCACGACGTCGAGGAAGAGCGGCTCGCCCATAGCGCCCGGCTCTTTTGTTCTGTCGAGAACATTGATCGTCTTGACTGTCTCCGGAATCGCCTCAAGAAGAGCCTTAGCGGAGAACGGACGATACAGGCGGACTTTGACGACGCCGACCTTCTCGCCCTTAGCCATCAGGTAGTCAACTGTCTCTTCGATCGTCTCGCATACAGAGCCCATCGCGATGATGACCTTCTCTGCATCCGGAGCACCGTAGTAGTTGAAGAGCTTGTAGTCTGTACCGATCAGGGCATTGACTTTATCCATGTAATCCTGAACGATCCCGGGAAGATCTGTGTAGTACTTGTTGCAGGCTTCACGTGCCTGGAAGAAGATATCCGGGTTCTGAGCGGAGCCGAGCTCTGCCGGATGATTCGGATTCAGCGCGTTGGCACGGAATGCATCGATGTCGTCCATCGGAGCAAGCTTCTTGAGATCTTCATAATCCCACGCTTCGATCTTCTGGATCTCGTGGGAAGTACGGAATCCGTCGAAGAAGTTGATAAACGGGGTCTTGCCTGTCAGGGCTGCGCAGTGCGCAACAGGTGTCAGATCCATAACTTCCTGCGGGCTTCCTTCGCAGAGCATCGCAGCACCGGTCTGGCGGCATGCGTAGACATCGCCGTGGTCGCCGAAGATACACAGGGCATGTGTGGAAACTGTACGGGCAGAAACATTGAAGACGCCCGGAAGTCTCTCACCTGCGATCTTATACAGGTTCGGGATCATCAGAAGAAGTCCCTGAGAAGCGGTGTAAGTTGTTGTCAGCGCGCCGGCTACGAGCGATCCGTGAACCGCACCGGAAGCACCGGCTTCTGACTGCATCTCTGTCACTTTGACAGTCTGACCAAAGATATTCTTACGGCCGGCTGTCGCCCACTCGTCGGTATGCTCCGGCATGACCGATGACGGGGTGATGGGATAGATAGCTGCTACTTCGGTAAATGCGTATGAAGCATGAGCCGCAGCTTCGTTACCATCCATTGTCTTCATGTTTCTTGCCATATTGACCCTCCTTTATAATGACCAAATTGACTATTATAAACCTCTTAATTGTACATATTTCATCCGCCGCATAACTGCTGCAGTTAAAACGTTCACAATCAGATTTATTATACCGTATGGAGAAAGTTTCGACAAGGTTAAAAGATTGTTTTAACGGGGCTTTTTTATCTGTGTTTCCTGCGCCGGAGAATCAGCCCGAAGCACAGAATGACAAGCACGCCGGAAAGAACCTGTGAAATCGCGACCGGCCCGACTTTAAGCTGGTCGGTGCGCAGCCCTTCGATCAAGACACGGCCGAGGCCGTAGAGCCCCAGATACGTGAGGAAAACCTGTCCGGTAAAGAGATTTTTCCCCCGATAACTCATAACAAGCAGAATGATCAGAATCACCAGACACCAGGCTGATTCGTACAAAAAGGTCGGGTGCACCTGGATCGTGCGCACGCCGTCCACTGCGGTGATGTGTTCGCGCATTTTGTCCGTGACATCACTGGCGCGCACCGCATCGATCGGCAAGCGCATTGCAAAGAGACTGTCCGTGTACTCACCGAAGGCTTCACGGTTAAAGAAGTTGCCCCAGCGCCCGATCATCTGTCCGGCCGGAAAGCCGAGACAGACAGTATCAGCCACTTGCCAGAACGAGAGTTTTTTAAACTTTGTGTAAAGATAAGCCGTCAGAAATCCGGCAATAATACCGCCGTAGATGGCCAGACCGCCCTGCCGTATATTG
>JAFWDW010000034.1 GCA_017515965.1 Lachnospiraceae bacterium | reverse complement strand
TGTCCTTTTGCATCAACTATTTTAGTCAGTTTCAGCATGCGGATATCACGTGATATCGTGGCCTGCGTTGTTTTGAACCCGGCTTTACGCAGATAATCGGCCAGCTCATCCTGTGTCTCAACATCATACTTGGAGATAATCTCCAGAATCTTCATTTGACGTTCGCTCTGCATAAGGACCTCTCCTATCAGTCTTTCATCTTCTTGAACAGCGCATCCAGAAAGCTGTCATCATCAAACCTGATCAGGGCTGTTTTTCTGTATGATCTGCATACCTTAACCTTGTCATCGCCTGCCAGCTGCAGCATTCTTCCGCCGTCAACGGAAATGGCTACATTTGTACCCTGTTCTATATTGTCGAGTACTTCGATCGTCAATTCATCATCGCCGGAGACAACCAGAGATGTCGGCCGAATCGTATGCGGACAGATCGGTGTCACAACGATCATCTGTGACTGCGGGTCTACGATCGCACCGCCCGCAGACAGATTATATCCTGTTGAGCCGGTCGGCGTCGCGATGATAATACCGTCCGCACTGTATGTATGAACCAATTTTCCGTTGATCCAGAGATTAAAATCCAGAATATGCATTTCGCCGGTCCGGGCTATGACGACATCATTGAGAGCTGTCATCTCCTCGCCGGCCGGCAGAAAAGCATGCAGGCGCATCCTCTCCTGAATTCTGTACTGACCGCTTAGCAGACGATCCAGTGCTGACGAAGCCGTTTTCATCGTTGTTTCGGTCATATAGCCGAGTGTACCGATGTTGATCGGAAAGAAAGGTTTGTCAATATCAGACAACTCCCTTGCCGCCTGAATGAGTGTTCCGTCACCACCCACTGTGAAGATGGCATCACAGCCGCACGCGGCATCCGGATCAATTGCGGATATATCCGATGAACTGTCGGGTTCTATAAACTCGATTCCTTTTTCTTCTAAGAGAGCGCAGATCCTCTCGTGGTACATGCCGTCAGGATCTTTTTTGGGGTTTACAATCAAATAGACTTTTCTGATCATCATTTCTTACCTCTGATCATCGATCATTGAGCGCCTTATATGCCTCGTTCACAACGTTGTCTATGAGCTCTCTGCCTAAAGATTCTCTCTTTTCATCTCCGGCAGTCTTCTGCAGCCACAGAAGGTATTCAATATTACCTTCCGGACCCTTGATCGGCGAAAAAGTCAATCCCCGTGTGACGAGCCCGATATCCGCAGAAAAACCGGACACGTGTGCGATCACTTCACGGTGCACATCGGGATCGCGTACCACACCTTTCTTGCCCACTTTCTCACGTCCGGCCTCAAACTGCGGTTTTACCAGCGCGACGATCTGTCCGTCCGGAAGCAGATAATCCCGTATTGCGGGAAGAACTTTTGTCAGCGAAATGAAAGACAGATCTGCTGAAGAAAAACTAATGCCCTCCTTGAACAGATCCGGAGTCACATACCTCACGTTCGTCTTCTCCATACAGACCACACGCGGATCGCTGCGCAGTTTCCAGTCCAACTGTCCGTAACCGACATCCATCGCGTAGACCTTCACGGCTCCGTGCTGCAGCATACAGTCAGTAAAACCGCCGGTCGAGGCTCCCGCATCAGCACATACACGGCCTTCTACATCCAGATCAAAAGTCTCAAACGCTTTTTGAAGCTTGAATCCGCCGCGTGATACAAAACGTCTTGAATGCGAGCGCAGTTCAATCTCATCATCATCTTTGACATTGGTGCCGGCTTTATCCTCACGCTGGCCGTTAATAAAAACCTCACCGGCCATAATCAGGGCTTTCGCGCGTTCCCTCGACAAATCCGGATACAGTTCGACCAGCCTTTTATCCAAGCGTTGTTTCATGGTTTGTGTGATCTCTCCCCGCTTAGAATGATCGTCCGGCTAAAGAAGCGATGATCGCTTTCAGTCCGGCAGTATCTCCTTCAACGCGATCCAGAATGTCAAGAGACTCCTGCAGGAATCTGTCCGCATCCTGTCTGGATCGTTCGAGTCCGGTCAGTGTAACATAAGTAACCAAATCACGTTTTTCATCGCTTCCGATCGGTTTACCGAGCTGTTCTTCATCACCGGTGACATCCAGAATATCATCCTGGATCTGGAAAGCCATACCTGCTTTGACAGCAGCTATTCCAAGCAGGTGCTGATCCGCCTCAGTTGCGCCGCCTAAAACAGCACCGGTCACGACAGCCGCGGCCAGAAGCGCTCCTGTTTTTTTCTGATACATGGCGAGGACGCTCTTCTCATCACGGTACTGGCCCGATACATCGATGGCCTGACCGCCTATCATCCCGCGTACGCCGCTTGCGCGCGACAGATAAGTCATGGCATAGACAGCGTCACTTTGACGCTCCTGCGCGCGGTCAGCCGCCTCAGACATCACTTCGAATGCCGCGTTTAACAGACCGTCTCCGGCGAGAATAGCCATGTCTTCTCCGAAAACGATGTGATTTGTCTTCTTTCCCCGCCGCAGATCATCATTGTCCATCGCCGGCAGATCATCGTGAATCAGAGAGTAGGTATGAATCATCTCAAGGGCAGTCATAAATGCCCGCAAAAGCTGCGACTGCTCCCAGGGCTCACCGCTGAACGCTTCGTAGGCAGCAGCCATGAGCATCGGACGAAGCCGTTTTCCGCCGGCAAACAGGCTGTAGCGCATCGCTTCGTCTATGACAGGCGTACGCATTCCTGCTGTCGGAATAAACTCCTGCATACTCTCCTCAAAAAGAGCCGGGAATTCTTTTATCATGTCAGAAATCATCAAGCTCACCCTGTTCATCCAGGATCTGGATCTGTTTCTCTACAGCGGAGATCTGTTTCGTGCATTTTTTGACCAGATCCATCCCCTGTTTGTATTTTTTGAAAGAATCCTCAAGAGAAAGCCGGCCGTTTTCCATCTCAGAAGAGATCTCGTCGATCTGTTCGATCATCTCTTCCAAGGTAGGTTCCAGGTCTTCTTCCTCTTCGAAGTATTCTTCAAGGTCTTCATTTCGATCATCCTCATCAAATGTGAGAACATTAAGCCCGCGTTTCTCATGCTGATCAGTCATAGTTTTTTCCTTTCTCAACATCTGTTACCTGTGCCTCGATCCAACCGTCCGAGACATAGGCACGCATCGTTTCTCCAATATGAACCTTGGAAATATCTGTAATCGGTTCACCGTTCTTTCCCGCTAAAAAGGCATAACCCTGATTAATCTTATCCTGCGGTGAAAGGCTGCTGATACGCTGGGCGCTCAGCGCCAGCTTATGTGAAGCACCTTCCAAAACCTGCTTCATGTCAGCTGACAGTCTGTCTGCTTTTTGACGCAGATCCTTCTTTATCTCACGGATACGTGTGTTGGGATGCAGATAAGCCAATCTGAGGCTCCTGGTGCGCAGGGTGTCTTTCTTTTCCCTGACCGTCTGCAGCGCTGCATGGGTCAGCCGGGATCTGTAAGTATCCATCTTGTTGGCAAAAACAGCGTAATCAAATACTGCCAGTTCGGCGGCCGCTGAAGGAGTCGGCGCCCTTAAGTCAGCGACATAATCTGCAATTGTTGTATCACTCTCATGACCGACAGCAGAGATCACGGGAACAGGACAGTCGAAAATCGCCTGCGCGACCCGCTCGTCATTAAAGGCCCAAAGATCTTCGATAGAGCCGCCGCCCCTCCCGACGATCACAACATCAACAGGATATCCGACAATGCGTTTCAAACCGGCAATGATGGATTCCGGAGCCTCTTCTCCCTGTACGATCACCGGTGCCAGAATCAATTTGACATGAGGATTACGCCGCTCTGCGACATTACAGATATCACGGATGGCTGCTCCGCTTGAAGCAGTAACGATCCCGACGCACTTGACGTATTCAGGTATCGCTCGCTTGTAGATCTCATCAAACATCCCCTGCTCGGACAGTTTCTTTTTCAGCGCTTCAAAACGCGCATACAACTCACCCGCCCCGGTGCGTTCTATCTTTCTCGCATAGAGTTGATAGCTTCCTGAGCGCTCATAAATACTGATGCGCCCGGATACATTGATCTCCTGTCCCGGTTCCAGTTCGAAACTAAGTCCGGATCTGTCAGAAGCAAACATAATGCATTTTAAGATCCCGGATTCATCTTTGATCGTAAAGTACAGATGTCCGCTCGGGTGGTATTTGCACTCGGACACTTCCCCCCTGACCGTGATCTGGCTCAGGACGAAATCCTTACCGAAGAGACCCTTGATATACTGATTGACTTGACCGACGGTCAAAACACCAGCCATGCTACTCCTCCGTCTGCTCCGGAACAAGCGCTGCCAGAACACCGTTCACAAATGCCGGCGCTGATTCCGAAGAGTATTTTTTAGCAAGACGTACCGCTTCATTGATGGCCACACTGACAGGAACATCCTGATCTTCCAGCATCTCATAGACAGCGAGACGGATAATGGCGAGGTCTACCCTCGCTATGCGTTTGCTCTTCCAATGAGCAGATCTCTCATCGATCATCTGATCGATCTTTTCACGCCTGTCCATAACAGAGAATGCTTCCTGTGCAATAAACTCTCTGTCCTGCTGATCCGCAACACCGTTGTCGTCCAGATAGCGCTCCGCTAAAACAGCAAAATCCGCGTCATCATAGAACTCCAGACTGTAAACCAGGCTGAAGACATGCTGACGCAGCTGTCTGCGCGATAGTTTTTTTGTATTCGTTGTATCCATCATTGCTAAAAAGGATGCCCGCTTAAGGCATCCTGAAACCTCCGGTTAACAATGCTGTTTAAGATTTATCTTTTCTGTCGGCCAGTTCAACTCCGGCTATTGCAACGTTGACAGTTTCCACTGAAAGGCCGGTCATGTTTTCCAGATTGTTCTTGACTTTATCCTGAACGTTCTGGGAAACCTCTGCGGCGACAGCGCCGTATTCAAGATTCAGGTTCAGGTTGACGATCAAGCTGCCTTCCTGCTCGATGACCTTAACGCCGCCTGCCAGTGATTTCATCCCGAGTTTAGCGATAAGCTGTCTGGTTGCATTGCGGTTAATCGAAGCTACTCCGTCAACTTCCACCGCTGCGATACCGGCCATAACGGCGAGCACGTCTTCCCTGATACCGACTTTGCCAAGGTTAGATTCCATCGGCAGCCGGATCAGTCTTCTCTCTTCTTTGACAGTCTGCTTTGCATCCTGACTCATCTTATATCTCCTCCTTAGGCTTTTCCGAATTCAGAGAGGATCAGTCCCTCATTTCGATCAATGGTCATCCCTACACTCCAGTCATGTGCAAACAGCAAAAGCGGTCTGCCTTTCAGGTCTTTGACCTTCTTCATATCGGCAGTTCCGGACAGCCGATCCAGGTCGATCTGTTCGTTTTCGATCCACCTGATTGTCGTGTACGGAAGGTTCTCCATAATGATATCTACATTGTACTCATTTTTCAGCCGATACGCAAGCACATCGAGCTGTAGAACGCCGACTACTCCGACGATTATTTCCTCCATGCCCGTGTTCAATTCCTGGAAAATCTGGATCGCTCCTTCCTGGGCGATCTGATTGATTCCCTTCATGAACTGCTTGCGTTTCATCGTGTCTGCCTGGCGGATCCTCGCAAAGTGTTCAGGCGAGAAAGTCGGTATCCCCTCATAGGCGAACCTCCTGTCTGAATCTGTGATGGTATCTCCGATCGAATAGATACCGGGATCAAAAATACCGATGATATCTCCGCCGCAGGCTTCCTCGATAATCGTGCGCTTCTCCGCCATCATCTGGGTCGGCTGAGACAGGCGTACTTCTTTTTCTCCCTGAACATGCCAGGCTTCCATCCCGGCTTTGAATTCTCCGGAACAAATACGCATGAAAGCAATACGATCCCTGTGAGCTTTATTCATATTAGCCTGAATCTTAAAGACAAATGCGGAAAACGCTGTCTCCTTCATCGGATCAATCAGCCCCTCGCTGCTCATGCGCGGCAAAGGTTCGGTGGTCATCTGCAGAAAATGCTCCAAAAATGTCTGTACACCGAAATTAGTCAGAGCAGATCCGAAGAAAACAGGTGATAGCTCACCCGCTCTAACAGCGTCAAGATCGAATGGACTGCCGGCTCCGTCCTGAAGCTCGATCTCCTCCAGAAGCTGATCGAGCTGTCCGTATTCAAGCAGACTATCCAGTTTGTCATCGTCGAGAGCCAGCTTTTCGCTTTTACCGGTCTTCGTCCCCTTTCTGGTGTCTGAAAAGACCTCTATCAGCTTCGTATTACGGTCATAGACCCCCTTAAAGCGTTTACCGGATCCGATCGGCCAGTTGATCGGGCAAGTTGCCATACCGAGATTTTTCTCGATGTCGTCCAACAGGTCAAAGGTATCCAGCGCTTCCCTGTCAAGCTTATTGATAAAGGTGAAGATCGGTATATGACGCATGACGCAGACTTTGAAAAGCTTCTTGGTCTGGGCTTCCACACCTTTTGACGCGTCTATAACCATGACGGCACAGTCGGCAGCCATAAGGGTCCTGTAGGTATCTTCAGAAAAATCCTGATGGCCCGGTGTATCCAGAATATTGACGTAAAAACCGCCATACGAAAACTGAAGGACAGAGGACGTCACAGAGATGCCTCTCTCCTTCTCTATTTCCATCCAGTCGGAAACAGCGTGCTTGGCTGTCGCCTTCCCTTTGACCGATCCGGCCATGCCGAGAACTCCTCCGTACAGGAGGAGTTTCTCTGTCAGCGTGGTCTTTCCGGCATCCGGATGGGATATGATCGCAAATGTCCTTCTTTTGCTGATTTTTTCAAAGACATCCGCCATTTTGTTTATTTGACATCCTTGATGGAGAAGCTCATACGTCCCATGCGGTCTTTACCGAGGCATACGACTTTGACATGATCTCCGAGTGTGAGGACGTCCTCTACGCGGCGGATACGCTGCTTGGCAATCTTAGAGATATGGACCATGCCCTCTTTGCCGGGTGCAAATTCGATGAAAGCGCCGAACTCTTTGATGGAGACAACGGTGCCCTCAAGGATCTGTCCCTGCTCGAAATCGGTATTGATGACTTCGATGTATTTCTTGGCCTTGTCCATATTGGCCTGATCGGTACCGCAGATAAAGACAGAGCCGTCTTCCTCAATGTCGATCTTGACATCACAGCGCTCGATGATCTCATTAATGTTTTTGCCGCGCTGTCCGACCACATCACCGATCTTGTCGACATCGATCGACATCTGGATGATCTTGGGCGCATATTCATTGACGTTTTCTCTCGGCTCGGAAATTGCCTTTGCCATGACCTCGTCAAGGATATAATCGCGGGCTGAATGAGTACGGTAGATCGCCTCTTCCACGATCGGTCGAGTCAGACCGTGAATCTTGATATCCATCTGGATAGCTGTAATGCCTTTATGCGTACCGGCAACTTTGAAATCCATATCTCCGAAGAAATCCTCAAGTCCCTGGATGTCGGTAAGAACCAGGTAATCGTCATCGGCATCGCCTGTCACAAGACCGCAGGAAATACCGGCAACGGGAGCTTTGGTCGGCACACCGGCCGCCATCAGCGCCATGCTGGACGCACAGACACTTGCCTGAGAAGTCGAACCGTTTGACTCAAATGTCTCTGATACGGAACGGATGGCATACGGGAATTCTTCAACAGACGGAAGCACGGGAAGAAGAGCCTTCTCCGCAAGTGCTCCGTGGCCGATCTCACGTCTTCCCGGACCGCGCGACGGGCGGGTCTCTCCGACTGAGTATGACGGGAAATTGTACTGGTGCATATAGCGCTTGGATGTACAGGTAAGATCAAGGCCGTCAATGCGCTGCGCCTCAGAAACAGGTGCCAGAGTCACAACGTTACAGATCTGTGTCTGCCCGCGTGTAAACATGGCGGATCCGTGAACGCGCGGAATCAGGTCAACCTCAGCCGCCAGCGGACGGATCTGATCGATCGCTCTTCCGTCAGGGCGTTTATGATCGCGCAGGATCATCTTGCGGACAGTTTTTTTCTGGTAGTTATACAATGCAGTGTCGATCGCAGCCAGGTATTCTTCATTATCTGCAAACTTTTCTTCAAGTTCGGCTGCCAGCTCCGCGATATTCTCATCTCTCTTCTGCTTCTCATCAGCAAAGACAGCGACTTCCATGCGCTCTGCCGGAATCAGTTCCTGGACCTTCTCCTCAAGCCCTTCAGGCATGGTGAAGTGTTCATACTCATGCTTTTCTTTCCCGCACTCATCAACGATGGTCTGGAAGAACTTAATGATCTCAACGTTCTGATCATGAGCCATGTAGATCGCTTCGATCATTTTCTCGTCGGACACTTCGTTTGCACCGGCTTCGATCATGATGACCTTCTGCGCCGTTGAAGCAACGGTCAGTTTCAAATCAGACTCATTGCGCTGATCGGTTGTCGGATTGATGATCAGTTCACCGCCGATCAGGCCGATCTGGGTTGCGGCGATCGGGCCGTCAAACGGAATATCGGATATAGATGTGGCAAGCGCTGATCCAAGCATGGCAACCAGCTCCGGAGCACAGTCCGGATCGACACACATGACAAGGTTTTCCAGTGTGACATCGTTGCGATAGTCTTTCGGAAACAGCGGACGCATCGGACGGTCGATAACACGGTCCGTCAAAACAGCGTTTTCTGAAGGTTTGCCTTCACGCTTTAAAAATCCGCCCGGCACTTTACCGACAGCATACAGACGTTCTGTATACTCAACTGAGAGCGGGAAGAAATCGATCCCCTCACGCGGCTTTTTGGAGGCCGTTGCTGTGCTCAGCAGCGTCGTATCTCCATATTGAATCAGGACCGCGCCGTTTGCCTGTGCAGCTACTCGGCCCACATCGACATGCAGAGTTCTGCCTGCAATCTCCATTTCATACGATTTGTACATTTGTTTTTCTCCTTCTTGCTTCTTTTTTCTTCTTATACTTCTAGCTTCTGACATCTATTGATAAAGGGGTTGGCAGGATGCCAACCCCTTTTTTCAATCCTATTGGAATTAACGACGCAGACCCAATCTCTGAATAAGAGTACGATACCGCTCAATATCCTTGCTCTTCAGATAAGCCAGCATATTACGTCTCTGACCGACCATCTTAAGAAGACCGCGGCGTGAATGATGATCTTTCGGATTTGCCTTGAAATGCTCATTCAGGTCATTGATGCGGGCTGTCAGGATCGCTACCTGAACTTCCGGTGAACCTGTATCGCCTTCTGTGCGGCCATACTCCTTCATGATCTGCTCTTTCATCTCTTTTGTTACCATAATAAAATCCTCCGTGATTACTGTTAAAGCGCCAGACACCCAGCGGCGGTGGAGTCCTCCGTCCACGCAAGTGCCGGTTTGATTTACACAACTATGATATATTAACAAATATTCGTATTGACGTCAAGGATTTTCGCTGCTCTTTACTTAGGAAGTTTAAAGCTGCTCTTAAGTGACACGATCCGGTTGAAAACCGGGTGTTCCGGACTCGAATCTTTGGCATCGACACAGAAATATCCCTGTCTCACAAACTGGAAACTGTCGTAAGCCTTAAGATCGCCGAATGCAGGTTCCAGCCGCGCATCTTTCATCTCTCTCAATGAATCCGGATTCAGATTCAATGATCCGTCTTCATTATAGACACCTTTCTCTTCATCGATCAGGTTTTCATACAGACGCACAGTTGCCGGTATCGACTCATTGGCCGGAACCCAGTGAATGGTTCCCTTGACTTTTCGGCCGGTAAAACCGCTGCCGCTCTTTGTCTCCGGGTCATACGTCGCATGGACAACCGTGACATTGCCGTCTGCATCTTTCTCACATCCGGTACAGGTCACAAAATAAGCGTTCATCAGACGCACTTCATTACCTGGGAAGAGGCGGAAATACTTCTTGGGAGGCTCTTCCAAAAAATCATCCCGTTCGATATAAAGCTCTCTTGCAAAAGTGAGTGTACGTGAACCGAGCTCTTCATTCTCCCTGTTGTTGATGATCGGCAACTCTTCTGTCTGGCCTTCAGGATAATTGTCAATGACCAGTTTCACCGGATCGATGACAGCCATCATCCGCTTATCCTTCATTTTAAGATCTTCGCGGATGCAGTATTCAAGCATGGCATAGTCTGTTGAAGAATTGCTTTTTGAAATGCCGCACAGATCAATGAACATCCTGATCGACTCAGGGGTAAAGCCACGCCGGCGCAGACCGGCGATCGAAACCAGCCGCGGATCATCCCATCCGTCTACGATACCGTCTTCGACCAGCTTCTTGATATATCGCTTTCCAGTGACCACATTGGTCAGATACAGCTTTGCGAACTCGATCTGACGCGGACCGGGTTTGAACCCGCATTCACGTACAACCCAGTCATAGAGCGGACGATGATCCTCGAACTCCAGCGTGCAGATCGAATGGGTAATTCCCTCAAATGCATCCTCAAGCGGATGCGCAAAATCATACATCGGATAAATACACCAGGCATCACCCTGTCTGTGGTGATGCATATGAGCCACGCGGTAAATAACCGGATCTCTCATATTGATATTAGGAGAAGCCATGTCGATCTTGGCACGCAGCACCATGGCTCCGTCCGGAACGTCTCCGCAGCGCATTTTTTCAAACAAAGCTAAGTTCTCATCGATGCTCCGGTCGCGGTACGGACTGTTTGTGCCCGGAGTCGTCAGAGTCCCGCGCATCTCCCTGATCTCATCTGCGGAAAGCTCACAGATATAGGCTTTTCCGTCTTTGATAAGCTGAACGGCGCACTCATACATCCGCTGAAAGTAGTCCGAAGCAAAATACAGGTGCTCACCATAGTGAGCGCCCAGCCACTCAACGTCCTCTTTGATCGAATCGACAAACTCTTCCTTCTCTTTGGTAGGGTTCGTGTCGTCAAAGCGCAGGTTAAACTGACCCCCATACTCTTCGGCCAGTCCTGAATTAAGAAGGATCGACTTAGCATGGCCGATGTGAAGATATCCGTTCGGTTCCGGCGGAAAACGGGTCATCACATGATTATAAACACCCTTCTCAAGATCTTGATCTATCTCCTGTTCAATAAAATGTCTTGTTCGCTTTTCAACGCTCTCCATCTGGTTCATTTCTCCTAATTGATTGTTGACACTCTTTTCGAATTATTGTATATTATTTTTGTTGTGTCGGCAAGGAAAACAGGGCAACATCAGAGTGTCGGTACTTCAAAATTCAGGCTCCCTTGGCACAGCAGGCAGCGCGCATCCATGGTAAGGATGAGGTCGCCAGTTCGAATCTGGCAGGGAGCTTTTGATGGTCACCCCATCTGACAGAAATTGCTCTATGAGTGGTTTCTGTTTTTTTATGGCCTTCATACTTTTTAAATACTACATATTGTATAATGGTCATGTTTTTGTTATATTAATAACAGAAGTTTCACCGTAGTTGTTCCATCGAATGTGGTGCCGGCAGGCATCTTCTCGGTTAGAAAGGGGCCGATAAATTGTACGCTGAGGAAAAGCTTAAAATTGCAATGATTGATCTAATGGAGACAGAACCATTCGAAAAAATCACTGTCACCGAATTATGCAAAAAGAGTAACGTCTCGCGTCCTACGTTCTATCATCACTTTACATCCCTTGGCAATCTTGCTTTTGAAGCCATTATCTATCAGGTCACAAAGCTCAATCCCGACTTGCAGACATGGGAAGACTTGCTTAACAATATTAAATCTGTATTGTCATTCATGAAGGATCATAAGTATTTAGTTCACAATTGTGGAGCAGCCTCGATTCACGAGGAAGCCGCAGTCTTTCTGACACGTCTCATAAAGAAAGCCATCAAAAGACAGGAAACTCTGCTGAACTACCATCTGTCCACCATTAACGAAGGATTTATTACTCGCCTCTATGCAGAGACATACATCGCTCTGATGATTGAATTCAGTGCCAGTGATATGACTATAGATCCCGATGTTGTAGATACTCAGTGCAAGGCCCTGCTGGGTGACGCAGTTGTAAATGCACTCCGCGGATTTATGCGGGTCGATCAGCAGTCTTAATTCTCAAAATATTACGATGATAAAAAGACCGGTTTCCCTCACGGAAAACCGGTCTTTATCATAGCTGTCGCTTGTATAAAGAATTACTCTTCCTCACCAGCTGAAGGCTTCTCGATCTGCTGAATCGCTGCTTTCTGCATCGGAATACGGCAGTTCTTATTTCCGCCAAACTCAACAATAACAGTCTCTTCTTCAATGTCGATCAAGACACCGTAGAAACCGCTTGTCGTCAGGACGCTGTCACCAACTTCCATATCTGCGTACATCTGATTGATACGGTTCTGTTCTTTTCTTCTCGGACGAATCAGGAAGAAATAGAATGCTGCGATAATCACAACATAAAAAACAATCAAAAAAGTTGTATCGCCTGCTGCTGCCAGTAATAAGCTCATAATCATCTCTCCAACATAATCTTTTCAAACATCGAGTTAACGTTTAGTATTATACAACAAGGCGCTGCCATACCGCAAGTCTCTTTAGACGTTAAAGCATCCGCCGCCGACAAACTCACGCAGGATCGAGTTCGTCGGGACCATCTCTGCGCCTATTCCGACGAAATAATCAAGGAACTTGAGCAGTCTCTTTGCCTCAAGATACTCGGGCGCGCTGCGCTCAACTCTGAACAGCAGTGCCTCAACCTGCACTTTCAGAACAGCCAGCTCGTAGATAAGCGCTGAGTTGAACATTGCGTCGGCCTGCTCCTGATACGGGAAGATGTTCTGCTCTTCACCGCGGCGCACAGACGGCCATCTGGCTATCGTCTCAGCCGCATCAACGCCGCGAGTTCTGAAATCGCGGACCATACGGCGAATCAGTCTGCCGTCCGTTGTCGGAATGCGGTTGTGCTCATCAATGCTGATCGAAGTAAGTGCTGAAATATAGATTTTAAACTTATTCTCTGCGGGAAGCTTCCTGGTCAGTTCATCATTGAGGCAGTGGATTCCCTCAATAACCAATATGTCGGATTCGCCCATTGTAATGCTGTCGCCGTTGTACTCTCTGTATCCGGTCTTGAAATTGAAGGTCGGCATCTGTACAGCCTCACCCGCCAGCATCCGGTTGAGATCATCGTTAAAGGCATCGATATCGATCGCCTTAATACTCTCAAAATCGTATTCCCCGTTCTCGTCAACCGGGGTGTGTTCACGATCGACGAAATAATTGTCTACCGAGATGGCGTGCGGAATGAGTCCTGCAGCACGCAGCTGAACCGAAAGCCGTCTTGAAAAGGTCGTCT
>JAFWDW010000033.1 GCA_017515965.1 Lachnospiraceae bacterium | reverse complement strand
TATCACTTGCGCGCTTTGTGCCATCTTTAAAGGAGATCGAATGGCTGTCTCCGCTGTTCCAGGAATTGAGGTGGTATACCGCATTGGTTCCGACGGATGAGAATGATTCCCACCAATATCCGATCTGATGTTTATCATCTGTATGATAGTAGAATCCGTATCCGAGGGAAGTAGTCTCGACTGCTGCATTGATCGAATTGAATGTGATGATGTCATTTGCATCGATCTCGAATTCTTCTGTGTAGTTCAGGCTGGTGTCCTCAAAACTGTGTTTGATGCTGACCGGAATCAATCTGCCGGACTTGACTTCTGCTTCCTGAATACTGTAAGTGTCGTTGATTGTAACCTCTGTGGTAGCGTTTTTCTCAGCTGCTGCCTTTGCCGGCTCGTTGTAACGCTGGTTGATCAGAGCATTGTACTGTTCTACAGATGCATATCCTGCTGCCAGGATCTTTCCTTCCATAATTTTGAAAGTATCATACTCTTTCTGATACTGAGCCATATCCGCTTCATACTGGGCTTCACTTGCTGCAGTCTCTTCCTGAACTCTCTGTTCCTCTGCTGCATTGAGTTTATCGATCTCTTCGTTTTTTCTGTTTGTCTCTTCGACGGCTTGCTCATACTCGCTGTCTACTTCTGCATTGTAAACGATTGCTGCCGCATTGTATGTATCTACCTGTTTGTTGTATTCGTTTATCTTATCATTGTCATTGTAGCTGTCGGCCTGGGGTTTTTCCGGAGTCTCGGGAATGCTGTTCTGAACTGCCTCATGTTCGATACCGGCTGTCTGCTGATTGGCTGTCTCAAGCTCCTCGGCTGATGCATTCATACCGACTGCAAGTGAGCCGTTGAGAATCATCATTGTTGCCATAACCATTGCCGCATTCTTTTTGATCGTGTAAGTCTTTTTCATTTTTAGTTCCTCCCTGTGATGTTTTATCTTCAGATGTTTTTACTGCTGTCTGCATCTCTTTTGTGATTTCATTATGGCAGTAATACCGTCATAAAAAGCGTCACATTTTCAGGAACATGGAGTAATATATATTTTTTAAACATCATAAAAAGACCACGCCTGATCTTACGGAAAAGATCGCGTGGTCCTCTTTGTATGGTTTCAATAGTTAGAATATGATCAGAGGGTGTCAGTTTTTATGTCTCTGCGCTCTGGCGTTCGTATCGATGCTCTTTCCGAACACAAAGAAACGGTCATACAAAAATTCCAGAATGAAGTTGCAGGCCATATTGATCAGGGTGACGAGAATTCCGGGCCATCCGAGAGTCTCAGCAAGGTAGTTGCCGCAGATGGTCGAGACCGGTGTGAATACGGCGTAGAAAGCCGCCACTTTCAGCATGGCGATCGGTACATTGTTCGCTGACTGGAAAGTAAACTGTCTGTTGAGCGTAAAGTTCCACAATACAGATGCTACAAGGGCAATCAGGTAACAGGGCCAGTACGGCCATTTCGTAAAATGATCCAGCAGCGTATACAAAGTGATCTCAATCAGACCTGCTGACATGGAAAACAAAGTAAACTTTAACGCCCTAAGCGCTTCTTTTCTTTTTTCAGATGGGACATGCTCCTGTTGACTCATCGTTTTTATCTCCTTCCCGCTTCTCCTCACATCTTGTTCATATCTTTAAAACACTTTTTGTTTGCGTCGTGCAGTTTCTTAAACACCTTATAGTTTTTCTCGTACAAGGCACCTCTTTTCGCATCCGGGATAAATGTTTTCTCCGCCGGAATAAAATCAGCGATCTCCTCGATACTGTTCATGATCCCGAGACCGACGCCACTTATGGCTGCCGCTCCCATGGAACCGACATTCTGCGGACTGGCCACTACTTCGATCGTCCGTCCGGTGATATCCGAAAGCATCTGTGCTGTCACGTCAGAGAGTGCACCTCCGCCGCAAAACCGGATCGGATCCGATGTCTTGATCTTGCGGTCCTGACACTCCAGCATCCATCTGAGATGATAACAGACACCTTCCACAACGGCACGGATCATCTCCGTTTTTCCGGTCTCAAGCTTAAGATTAAAGAACATACCGCCTGCGTTCGAATCCTCAAACGGACAGCGGTTCCCGTGCAGCCACGGTGTAAAGATCACGCCGCCTGCCCCCGGCTCCACACTGTCTATCACCTCTGACAGATAATCATACAGGCTGGTGTACACCTTCTCCTGATTCTCTGTTCCCTCGCAGACATCATGTTTATCCAAATAAATACCGATCTCATCCAGAGCCAGATGGTCTTTTACCCACTCCAGACATTTTCCTGCCGTTTCCATCTCGGCAAAATAATTAAACTTCCCGCTCTGTGCTCCGACGATCGCAGCGATCATGTAATTCGCATCGATAAACTGCTTGTCCACGATCGTTGAAACCCATCCGGAAGTTCCCGAATAGATATGTGTCTGCCCTGTATTGACACATCCGGCTCCGATACCGATCAGTGTGGCATCACCGCCGCCGCCGAACACAGGTGTTCCTTCTTTCAGTCCAAGTTCGGAGGCCGCCTTTGCTGTCAGCCTTCCGGCTTCATCTGTCGATTTGATGATCTCCGGGAGCAGATCCGTCCTGATGCCAAACATCCTGCACATTTTCATGCTCCATCCCTCATGACCTTTTCTCGTATCATAAAGCAGAGTTGACCAGGCTGAATCTTCCGTCATCACAAAACGGCCGGTGCATCTGGAGATCATATACTCCTTGACATCCAGCCACCTGTAAGCACGCGCCAGATTCTCAGGCTCGTTAGCCTCAATCCATTTGTATTTCCATATCGGATCTTTGACCGAGCTCGAGACCGCGCCTGTGATCATCAGGGAAGGAATCAGTTTAAAGATATTGGCCCCCGCGATCTGGATCCCGTTTGCGATGCCTTTTTTGATCTCCTCCTCTGCGCGCTGATCCATATAACTCATCGGACGGTGTACCGGCACACCTTCGCGGTCCACCAGCACAAGTCCCTGCATCTGCGAGCAGAAAGAGATGCCGGCGACCTGATCAGGAGTGACAGCTGCCCGCACAAAGACTTCTCTTGTCGTCCTGCACATCGCATCCCACCACTCATCGGCATCCTGTTCCGCACCGCCGTTATCGAGAATATATAGATGATAACCGCAGCTGGCCCATTCGATCATACGTATGGTCTGATCGATCTCGAAAAGGCAGGTCTTAATTCCTGTCGTTCCGACATCATATGATAATACATAAGTGCTCATGTCTTTATTCCTTTCCAGGGGCGCACAGCGCACCCTTTATAAACAGAAGGAGCTGCCTGACCAGTTCATCCTCCGACACTTTACTATCATAGAGCTTCATTCTCTCCCCGTAGTACGCACATCCGTACGAGAAATGAAGCATCATGAGAAGATTATCAAAAAACATAGCGCCCAGCGCCGGATCAAGATCCTGCCGGACTTCCCCTTCCTGCTGTGCTTTTGCAAGGAGCCGGGTATAAGTCGCAGCCGTCATGGATTCTATCGTCTCAGCATACTCCTTCGCTCCCTCCTGTGTGTGCGTAATCGCATGATACATCTGGATATAGGGAGCATGTTCCTTTGAAAAGGCGATACAGGCCCGAATGAGCTTTTCGCAAGCGCTGATCAGCGGTTCCTCCCCGGACACTGCTTCCTCCATCACCTCAGTCAGAATCGCAATGGAGTGAGTCAGACAGTTCTGAAAAAGCTCTTCTTTGTTCTTATAATACTTATAGATCACACCGACCGACACATCTGAACGGCGGGCGATCTCGCTGATCGCGGCGCGTTCCAGACCGTTCCTGCCGAACTCCTCTACCGCGCGCTCCAGAATCGTATCCTGCTGGCTCTGTGTCAGTTTCTTAAGCACAGTTAATCCTCCTGATCTTTCAGCTTTGAATACTTCTTCGTATAAACCAGATGCTCGACGGCTCCGCCTGCTCGTGACACAGCCTTGGGCTTCTGTACATCACCTGCCGCTTTCACAGCGCGGGCGAGAAGCGCTGCCTGACATCCTTTGTCAAGCACCATCATCACGGCCTCGGCGTCCCCGTCATTACCTCCGGTACAGACAGCGCCTTGCCCCTTTATCAGAACAGCAGCGCAGGTGCCTGAAAGACTGCGTGCGATCTGCTTTTCATCAGCATCCTCCGGCAGACACCGGATCACTGTCCCGGCGATCTGAGCCAGATCATCAACGTATGCTCGCATATCCTCGCCATAGGAGCTCATCTTCATGATAAAAGGTGTTCTGGCTTCTATCACACACCCTACCTTTTCATTTTCAAAAGCCATATAATGCCGGTCATATTCCTCATGGATCTCTCTGTGAAGAACCGTCGCGTATTCTGACAAAGGCACTTTCTTCTTCGCTTCAGCCGGATAATCGCTTCCAACGATCTGTCTGTATTTCATCTTGCACACCTTCTCCAGTGTACGCGCGATTTTAAATGCATCATCATAATCAGCGCCCATACAAAGCGTTCCGTGATTGCGCATCAGGATGCTGCGCGCCTGAGGGTATTTCCTGATCGAAAAAGAAACATTTTCTTCCAGTTTCTTTGTCGAAGAAAGTGCGTAGCGTGCTGTTGGGATAAACGGCCCAAGCCTCTTCTTCACCTTGGGATTGATATTGACAATATGAAACTGGCGGTTCAATACAGACAGATCCGTCGCATAATCCTGATGGGTATGGATCACAAAGTTCACATCCGGACGCAGTCTGTACGCCGCAGCGTGAACACCCTTTTCGCTCGAAGGTTTGACGCTGCAGTCCGGATCTGCCGGCTTTCCGTCAGCAATATTGATCACAACAATATCATCAGGTGTCAGGCTGTCATACGCCTTGCCGCTCGGACTGACGACACACTGTGTCGGCGAAATGCGTGCGCTGATATTACCCCATGTACGTGCAATAAGGCCTGATTCAAGAAGCTCTTTTCCGGCCCGGATAACCAGTTTTTTAGCCTCATCTATTGAGTAACTCACTTGTCTACCTCCTGCCGTTTTATTTCTTCGTGATCTCAAGCTTCCCGCATTTATCAAACACTCTGTCAAAGCGTCTGATGACTTCGTCGATATCCTCTTCTGTATAAGCAGCGCTGGTATAAAGACGCGATCCTGCCAGCGTGATCAGACCCTCCGCCATATACGCGGCACCCATATGCTCCATCTCCGCCTGACGGATACTCGTCTGCTTTAAGATGTTCGGCACTTCCCAAAGCTTCTTCCAGTTAATTGCGAAATGCATTGTCCCAACGCTGTCCAAATGACAGATAGATCCCTGATTGAACGCGATAAACGGTAAATTGTGACGTCTGATCGACTCCTGCAGTCCCCTGGTCAGCCGGTCACCCATTCGCCCGGCTTTCTCACAGGCATTCTGTTTCTCGATCTCACAGATCATGTGATAGCCGGCACAGGTCGACAGCGGAGATGCTGACATCGTTCCGCCGCAGAGCGCCTTATGGATCTTTTTGCCTTTCAGATTCTGATTGTCAAGTCCGGCTCCGAGATAAGCCATACAGTCCTTGTGACCGCCTACCGCACCGGCTCCCGGATAACCGCCCGCAATGACCTTGCCAAAGATCGTCAGGTCCGGATTGACATTAAAGAATCCCTGTGCACCTGATAAGCCGATTCTGAAACCGGTGACGACCTCATCAAAGACAAGGAGCGCACCGTATTGATGCGCGAGTCTCTCCACGCCCTGGACAAATTCCTTCGTAACCGGTCTTGTGCCCGACTCGGGTCCCATCGGCTCGAGGAAGATCGCTGCCGTACCACCGTCGAGCTTATGCTTTTTAAGCTTCCTCTCCAGGTCTTCCAGATCACCCGGAAAAAACTCATCGGTATGCTTAAAAATAAATCCGGGTACACCGTGTGAGAGCATGTCCTTCGTACCTGGAATACGGATCCCGTAAGCCATTTGATCAGACCAGCCATGGTAGGCTCCGCCCATCTTGAGAATATTCTTATGGCCTGTCTTAAGACGTGCAATACGTGCAGCACACATGCAAGCCTCTGTTCCCGATCCCAGGAACCGGATCATTTCGACAGACGGGACCAGTTCGGAAATCTTCTTGCCGAGCTTATATTCATATTCATGGAACAATCCGGTCGAAGGGCCGCAGGTATTGAGCAGATCGATCACAGCCTCCCTGACTTCCGGAGGGTTGCTTCCGAGTACTGTAGGACCGCCTGCCTGAAGAAGATCATAGTATTCATTACCGTCCACATCCACCATCTTATTTCCTTCAGCCTTAGCGATTGCGATCGGGAACGGATAATTGAACGCCAGATTATGCTCGACACCGCCGGGTATCACACCCTTGGCAGTATCGGTCATTTCTTTAGACTTAGCACATTTTTCATTAAAGTATTGGTCGATATAATCCTGCAGAGCATCAGGCATGATCGAGTAGACTGGTTTCCTGATCAATGCATCCAGCCGTTTGGTGACAGCATCGGCATCCAGATAATTTTCTGCATCAATCGCATAACCGTTGTAAGCCATAATAGATTCCTCCTTGTTTATAACTTGCCCTTAGCATCGGGTCAGATTCTCTCGCGATATCTCGTGAATCTCTATTCACGTAATTGGATTATACCCTCTTACGATACATAAATCAATAGTTCTGAACAAAAAAGCACTGCTGCTTTTCATCGCAGCAGTGCTTTCACATAACAAGTTATTTCCTTTTTATTTTTTATTGCGGTCATAGATGATTTTGAGGCCTTCGAGATCCAACTCATTGTCCAGAGTAATGTCATTTTCACAGTAGGGAAGGATAACCGGAGCAAGACCTCCCGTCATGATAACCTTCGCTTCATTCTTCATCTCCGCGCGTATCTTGGCGATCATTCCGTCAATCCGGGCCGCTTCGCCGTATATAATGCCGCTCTGCATGCTGCCGATTGTATCTTTCATAATCACATGTTTCGGCGGGTTAAAATCGACCCTGGGCAACAGCGAAGCTTTGCTTGAAAGCGATTCTGAGCCTGTCACAACCCCGGGCATGATGACCGCTCCGCAGAAATCACCTTTTTCATTCACGTAAGAGTATGTAGTTGCCGTCCCCAGATCGATGATAATCAACGGTGTACCGTAACGTTCGATCGCTCCCACTGCCGCGACAACCATGTCTGCACCAAGTGTAGCCGGATCGTTGATCTTAATCTTGAGGCCTGTCTTAAGGCCCGGGCCTACAATCAGCGGCTTTTTTCCGGTTACTTTTTTGATCGCTTTTGACACCGGAAAGTTGAGAGGCGGAACGACGCTTGCGATGATTGACCCTTCAATATCAGCGGGATCAACACCGCTCGCCTGGCAAATATAAGACAGATCCATCGCGAATTCAATCTCTGTCTTACTCAGATTTGTCGACAGGCGTTCATAACTGGTAAAACGATCACCGTCATAAAAGCCGAATTTCATATTGGTATTGCCGATATCGACTACTAAGATCATGATCTGGTCTCCTTCTTTCCGATTGCTATAATGCGCAGAATCAACGGACTTAAGATGATATTGAACAACAGTTCAAAAAGGAAGTTTCCTCCTACCAAACCGAAAATCATAAACTTGCCTGCACTGGCAAAACCTGCTCCCTCGGCCCAGGCGTTGATCGTATCCATAAAGAACAGCTTGCAGCCGAGAAGGAAAATACCGGTATTGACCACCGGGCAGACGATCGCTGCTGCAATGACAGCCGGATAGTTATTATGTTTTGCTCCGGGCTGACGGCTGGCCTGATCCGCCAGGACATAGTAGACAGCTCCTGCACACAGACCGGCAAGCGCTCCTTTGACCAGCACTGTAATGAGCGTACCCGGCACGTTGATCGCAAGAAATGCTGCCGCATCTCCGGAAAGCAGAACAGCCACACCGAAAGCCAGTCCCAGCCATGCGCCGGCCAGAGGGCCGTATAAAGCTGCCCCTACAACGATCGGTATTAGTACAAGTGAAATGGAAAAAACTCCGAACCGGATGAAGCTTCCGAGAAACTGGAGTACGATGACGACGGCTGTGAGAACAGCCAGACCCACAAGGTGTTTTGTGGTGAGTTTGTTATTCATTTTTGACCTCCTAATATCATTCCCTTAAGACGCTCTCCACGTCCAATCTAACGGGATATGGTTTAGTTACATGGACATTATATCATATGAACTACAGCGCGTCCATCAAACCGGAAAGACCTTCCTCTTTGAATACTTTCTTGTAATAAGCCAGCTCTCCTGCGATGATCTCATCGATCGCGCGCATACTGAGCATTTCAACAGGCGCTCTGTCATCAGTCAGGATCCTCTTTGCTTTTGTCGTATCAGGCGCCTTATAATCTGTCATCTGCCGGCCGACTTTTTGCATCAGCGGTTTTAGTTCCTGATCAGAGATCTTTGCGCTCTGTTGACTGAATGTCTGATCGAATCTGGCTTCCGAGGCAAACAATTCCCGGTTTGTGTACCCTTCTACATCTATGGTGGCAACACAGGGAAAAACTGATGCGATCGTGTCTGTCAGATAGTCATTGATACTGTCCGGCGATGAAGCACGCATATTCATATTGACGACCATCACACCGCCCTTATTCAAGTGTTCCCTGACCAGTGTAAAAAACTCGACAGAAGCCATCTGAAACGGAATGGAAATATCCTGATAGGCATCGACCATAATCACGTCATACTTCTCTTTATCAGCCTGGAGATACGCTCGTCCGTCATAAGTCGTCACCTTAACCTCTTTAGGCATATCAAAATACTCGTAGGCCAGATCAGTGATCGACTGATCGATCTCGAC
>JAFWDW010000032.1 GCA_017515965.1 Lachnospiraceae bacterium | reverse complement strand
GTGAAGGACCACCTGGCGCTTGACGAGATCGGTATCTATCTGGACAAACATGATGTATGCGAGGGGTCGGAGAATCAGGAGAAGGTGTACACCAGCCTTTATGATTATCTGTCGGATGTGATAGACAGTGTGGAGCCGGGAGCGGGCGGTGTGATCTTCACACCGTGGCTGCACGGAAACCGCTGTCCGTTTGAGGATCCGAACGCAGGAGGCATCTTCTTTAACCTGAAGCTGGAGACAGGAAAAACAGAGATGATCCGCGCCGTTGTGGAAGGTGTCTGTTATCACCTCAGATGGATGCTGGAGTGTCAGGACCGCAAGATTAAGACATCGGATCCGATCCGGTTTTGCGGTGGTGGCGCGCTTTCGGATGTGACAGCGCAGATGCTTTCCGATGTCACCGGACGGACGATTGAAGTGGTTGCCAGTCCGCAGAATGTCGGATCTATGGGCGCGGCAGCCATCACCGGTGTGGGGCTCGGAATTATGAACAGCATCGAAGAGATCGCTGACTTTATTCCGGCTGAGAAAACCTTTACACCGGATGCGGCAAGCGGAGCCTTATACGAGAAGAACTATCAGGTGTTTAAGAAACTCCACGATGCAAATAAAAAGTGTTTTAAAGAGATCAATAAGATGTGAGGGGAACCGGGAAGGAGATAAAACCATGAGTCAACAGGATCACGCATCAACTGAAAAAAGAAAAGAAGCGCTCAGGGCGTTAAAATTCACTCTGTTTTCCATATCGGCTGGTTTAATTGAAATCACGCTGTATACGCTGCTGGATCATTTTACGAAATGGCCGTACTGGCCCTGCTACCTGATTGCATTGGTGGCATCTGTACTGTGGAACTTTACCCTTAACAGACAGTTCACCTTCCAGTCGGCGAACAATGTACCGATTGCCATGCTCAAAGTGGCAGCTTTCTATGCTGTCTTCACACCGGTCTCAACCATCTGCGGCAACTACCTCGCTGAGACGCTTGGATGGCCCGGAATTCTCGTCACGCTGATCAACATGGCCTGCAATTTCATTCTTGAATTCCTTTATGACCGTTTCTTTGTTTTCGGAAAGAGCATCGATACGAATGCCCGGGCGCAAAAACATAAAAACTGAATTCATCTGATCGTATTATTTGCATAAGCATCATACAATGCGGACCACGCAATCCTTTTTTAAAGGATCAGGCGTGGTCTTTTTTATGCCTGGTAAAAAAATAGGACATTACTCCATGTTCCTCGAAAAGTGACGCTTTTTATGACGGTGTTACTGCCATAATGAAATCACAAAAGAGATGCAAACAGCAGACAAACATCTGAAGAAAAACATCACAAGGAGGAAGGAAAATGAAAACAACGAACAAAATCAAAAAGAATGCAGTAGTGGCTATGGCGGCAATGATGATTCTCAACGGCTCTCTTACAGTCGGCATGAATGTGTCAGCCGAAGAGCTGGGGGCAGTCAATCAGCAGACAGCCGGTATCGAGAATGAAACAGTTCAAAGCAATATTCCGGAGACTCCGGATAAACCCCAGGCCGACAGCTACAAAGACAATGATAAGATTAGCGAGTACAACAAACAGGTAGATGCATACAATGCAGCGGCAATCGCTTATAACGCAGAAGTTGACAATGAGTATGCACAAGCTGTCGAAGAGACTAACAGAAAAAACGAAGAGATTGACAAGCTGAATGCAGCAGAGGAACAGAGAGTTCAGGAAGAGACTGCAGCGAGCGAAGCACAATATGAAGCAGATATGGCACAGTACAAGAAAGACTATGATTCATACAAAGTGATGGAAGGAAGGATTCTGGCAGCAGGATATGCATCTGTAGAACAGTACAATAATCTGATTAACAAGTATTACAATGAGCCGGCAAAGGTTGCAGTTGAGAAAAATGCTGCCACACAGGTCACAATTAAAGATACTTACAGTATTCAGGAAGCAGAAGTCAAGTCAGGCAGAATGATTCCGGTCAGCATCAAACACAGCTTTGCGGACACAAGCTTAAACTACACAGAAGAGTTTGAGATCGATGCAAATGATATCATCACATTCAATTCGATCAACGCTGCTGTCGAAACCACTTCCCTCGGATACGGATTCTACTACCACACAGATGATAGTCATCAGATGGGTTATTGGTGGGAATCTGACTCCTACATCGGAACCAATGCAAATTACCATGTCAATACATGGAACAGCGGTGACAGCCACGCAATCTCCTTTAAGGATGGCAAGAAACGCGCAAGTGATATCGAAGACATTATCGTAGAATACAATTACGTTCGGAATCCGCTCAGGACAGCGAAGACATATCATGAACCTGAAGCACCACAGAAGAGCGAAGTGGCAGCTGCCAGTCTGATTGACAGAGTCGCAGATCCGGTAAAGAAAGCTTATTTAAGCCTCCTAGATTATATGGGACTGTTTGATGAACCGGAACTCGCAGAGGAGATCGTGGTACCGGCAGACCCGGCAATCATGAACACAACAACTGATTCAACAAATACGACGGCAGCCATTACAACAACAAACCAGACAGTTGCAGCAAAGACAACAAATGCTGATGTCTCAATCGAAGATACGCAGGCACCGCTTGCAGCACACGCTCAGACGGTCGAGGATATTGAGATTCCAAAGACTGCAGCAGCGACAGGCAGCTGGGCATTAATCAACCTCCTTGCAGCCATTGGAACAGGTCTGATGAGCCTCATTCTTCTGATCGGATGCTTTGGCAGAAAAGAAGATGAGGAAGACGAGGACGCTGAGACAGTCAACAGAAAGCGCGGTGTCAGAATCGCAAGTCTCATCCCGGCTGTCGGCGCAGCGATCGCCTTCATCCTGACCGAGAACATGACACTCAAGATGCAGCTGACAGATCGTTGGACGATCATGATGCTCATCATCCTGGCTATCCAGTTCGTCGTTGCCCTCCTGGCAAAGTCCTCCAGAGATGAGGAAGAAAAAGATGTTGAGACAGTTAAAGTCAATGCTTGATTAAAACAATATTCCTCCTTTTAAAAGGCGCTCCGGATTAAAACCGGAGTGCTTTTTTCATGATTGTTCTTTCAGATTATGCCGGAATAGGATATAATAATCTGGTATGAATCATATGGTGAATTTCAATAGAACAGGAGAATGACAGACATGATCAATAAAGTAACTGACTCTGTTATTTATGTCGGCGCTAATGACCATGACATTGATTTGTTTGAGGGACATTATATCGTACCGAACGGCATGGCTTACAACTCATATGTCATTATGGATGAGAAGATTGCCGTCATGGACACCATCGATCAGAGAAAGACAGATGAATGGCTCGCCAATCTGGCTGAAGTTCTGGGTGAAAAGAAGCCGGATTATCTGATTGTACAGCATATGGAGCCGGACCACTCGGCATCCATCCAGGCATTCTGCGAGGTCTATCCGGATGCGACCGTGATTGGCAACAAGAAGACATTTACGATGATTCATCAGTTCTTCCCTACGCTTGAGATGAAACATGTTCAGGAAGTGGAAAACGGAGAGTCTCTTGAGCTCGGCGCGCATAAGCTGACCTTTGTTTTTGCGCCGATGGTGCATTGGCCTGAGGTTATAATGACATATGATTCCACCGATAAGATTCTCTTCTCGGCGGACGGCTTCGGTAAATTCGGCGCGCTGGATGTCGAAGAAGAGTGGGCCTGCGAAGCCAGACGTTATTACTTCGGTATCGTCGGCAAATACGGCGCTCAGGTTCAGAACGTTCTTAAGAAAGCAGCCGGTCTGGATATTCAGATTATCTGCCCGCTGCACGGTCCGGTGCTCGATGAGGATCTCGGTTACTATATCGGTCTCTATGATACATGGTCAAGTTACCTGCCGGAGACTGACGGTATCTGCATTTGCTATACATCTGTTTACGGACACACCAAGAAGGCAGTCGAGATGCTCGCTGCAGAGCTTGAAAAGCGCGGCGTGCCGAAGGTTGCAGTCAATGATCTGGCGCGCGAGGATATGGCTGAGTGCGTCGAAGATGCTTTCCGCTACGATAAGCTGGTTCTGGCCACAACGACCTTTAACTCTGAGATTTTCCCGTTCATGCGCGAGTTTATCGACTCGCTTGTCGAGCGTAATTTCCAGAAAAAGACCGTTGCCTATATTGAGAACGGCTCTTGGGCTCCGACCGCGATGCGCGTGATGAAGAAAAAGATGGAAGGGCTGAAGGATATCACTTACACCAAGAATAATGTCACGATTCTGTCTGCGCTCAATGATGAGAGTACAGAACAGCTGATGGCTATGGCGGATGAGCTTGCCAAGAGCTATAACAAGGTCGAGGTGGAAGAGGAAAATAAGATCGACAAGAAAGCGCTCTACAAGATTGGCTACGGTCTGTATGTGGCCACCTGCCACGACGGCAAAAAGGCAAACGGCCAGATCGTCAACACGGTCTCCCAGGTCGCAAGTGATCCTGCTAAGATCGCGGTTAATCTCGTTAAGAGCAATTACACGGCAGAGGTCGTCCGCAAGACCGGTGTTCTGAATGTCTGTGTGCTGAACGAGGAATGCCCGTTCCAGATATTTAAGCATTTCGGCTTCCAGTCCGGCCGCGACGTGGATAAGTTTGCCGAGTTTGATCACTATGATGTGGCTTCAAACGGCGTGCCTTATCTGAACAAATATGCGAATGGTTATATGTGCCTGAAGGTCTTTGATACGGTTGACATGGATTCACACTGGATGTTCCTCTGCGACATTACGGAGGCAGCTGTGATCAACAATGTCGAGACGATGACTTACAGCTTCTATCAGAAGAATGTCAAGCCGAAACCCCAGGAGGAAGTCAAGGGATGGGTCTGCGAGATCTGCGGATACGTCTATGAGGGCGAGGAACTGCCGGAAGACTTTATCTGCCCGCTGTGCAAGCATCCAGCAAGTGATTTTAAGAAGATGGGATAAGCTTAGAATACTGACAAATAAAGAAGACACATATTCCGGCAGGAACACTTGCGTTCCGAGGAAAAACGTAACGGCACTAAGAGCGCATAATACGCGCTCTAAGTGCCGACGTTTTTCACGGTCCAAGCCGAAATATGTGTCTTTTTATTTGCCTTTAATTATGCTTATCCTCTTAAATAGAACAAGAGTTCAGATAGAGTCCGGGAACATATCTTTGCGTTTTTTGTCCCGGGAAAAGCCACCGTCGCGGCCATTTTTGACGGCCATCATTTCAGCGACGATGGAGATGGCGATTTCGGAGAGGGATTCTCCGCCGATATCGAGTCCGACCGGAGCGTAGATTGCCATCAACTGTTCATCAGTGTAACCCTTTTCCCGAAGGCTGTTGAAGATCGGTACAAACTTGTGTTTCGCGCCGAGCATGCCGATATAGGCGGCGTGCAGGTCCATGACAGCACCGAGCGCTTCTCCGTCTGACGCGTGTGAAGATGTGCAGACGATATAATAACTTCCGTCAGCCGGTTGAGCTGCAGAGATGTCCGAGAAACTGTCCACATGAATGATTTCGTCTGCATCCCGCAGGGCTTCACCGAAACCGCTCACATCTCTGGTATCGATCACGGTGACATAGAATCCTGCCTGTTTGACTAACGGCAGGACAGCCTGTGCGACATGTCCGAAACCGAGCAGATAGAGATTTGTTGAAGTCCCCATAGGCTCAATAAAAATGTCCATCGTCTTAATGCAGTCAGGTTCCAGATCATGTTCTTTGATCACCTGAGGACTGTAGCGCTTGAGCACCGTCTGACCGGATTTCATGCAGGCAAGAGCGTCTTCAATGACGAGTTTCTCTGCTAACCCTCCTCCGACTGTTCCCTCGATGCTTCCGTCAAGATGAATGAGCATTTTTGTGCCGGCAGAGCGAGGTGTGCATCCGACGGTGTTTACAATCGTGGCGAGCGCGCAGCATCGGCCTTCCTTTTCAACTTTCAGAATGGATTCATACAGTGACATAGATCTATTTCCTTTTCTTTATCGTGAATTACAGTATTTGAAAAATATGTCCGGCCAGCGCTTTCCAGGTCAGAGAGGACAAATCAACTTCAGGAACAGGTCTGGTGTTCTGAGTTTGTCTGATGATTGTATCGGCCAGATGACGTGTCAATTGCTCATGATCCTGCGAGACAGGCACATAGCTGACAGGAGCGTCCTTGATATGTGATTCAATCCAGGGACGTATGCCCGGAAGATCTGTCATGATGACAGGAAGTCCGCAGGCAAGAGCCTCGATCACACAGAGGGGGAGCCCTTCGTTTAATGAGGGCAGGATAAAGCAGTCATGTACGCGGTAGAGATTGGCGAGTTCCTGTCCGTAAACAGGTCCGGTGAAGGTTACCGGATAAGGGCAGGCATCTGCCAGGGATTTGATCTCGTTGTATTCCTCAGGGCTGCCTGTTCCCCCTGCCAGCGTCAGAGCAATTTCCAGATCCGGTTTTTGAGTAAAAACTGCCTTCAGAGCGCGAAGAAGGCAGGGAACGCCTTTGGCACGTGACAGTTTTCCCGTAAAGATCATTCGAAATACAGGATCAGCTGTGTGATCCGCCTGTACAGACTGATCCTTATAAAAAACATCATCGTCATATCCGGCTCCCGCGATGTGGATGATATCCTCCGGTATGCTGAAGGTAGCGGCGATCACTTTTTTCTGTTCCCCGTGAAGAGCAAATATTCCGTTCAGATTGGGGATTTGTTCAAGAATCAGATCGCGTGCCAGGTCATGCGCTTTAAACTGAGTCAGATCAGTATTATGGCAGAATCCGTAAACAGGGATCTCAGGGAAGTTTTGCCTGATCAATGCTGTAAGCAGATACAGATGATGGCAGATAATCACATCGGGATTGAGATCCTCCACAGCCTTATCGGCAAAGAAAAGGAACGCATCTGTGAATGCATCATATTGTTCAGGAGTCATGGATTTGTATTGACTGCTGGGGTAGGGCATTACATCAGACATGCCGAAAATATGAAAGGGAAGATCAGGTGAGTCAAAGACAACAGGGTATAAAGTGACCGGCGACAACACCTTTTTTAAACTGGATATATCGTCAGCATAAACGCCCGCCAATATACCCTGCCGGTCGACACCCTGAAGCGAGGACAGACTTTCAGCTAATTTGGTCAGATAAACGCCGCTGCCTGTGGAGCAGGGCTTTTGAGCTGTGATATGCAGGATATTCATTATGCACCTGTCGACTCGGCAGATGAAGCTTTTGCTTCCTCATCGATGGCTTTGGCCTTTTTGATGCGAGACAGATAGGCCTTGCGGTGCGCTTTGTAAGACTGGATAAACTCTTTGTCACTGCCGTGATGAAGGTTACGGATATAAGAGTGTTCCTGGCCATAGATGGTGTCATCGTGATAACCGAGCAGCGCGACAGCCATCTCAGAGCACTGGTCGGCAATACGCTCAAGATTCTGCAGGATGTTCTGCAGCTGAATGCCGTTAAAGACGCGGCACTGATTGTGTGTCATGCGGTAAGTATGATTGTCCTGAAGCACTTCGATAATATCGTCTATCGCTTCCTCTAAAGGTTCGATCTTGGCAGCGATGTCGGGATCGTTATTCTTGTAAGCTGTACGCGCCAGATCAAGAATCTCGTCAACAGCATCAAAAGCGATATCCAATTCGGCGAGAGCATGCTCAGAAAAATGCTCCCCTTCAGCGTAAAGGTTCATGGCTGCCTCGTTGATATTGATCGCGTAATCGCCAAGCCGTTCAAAACATGTCAGCGCTTTGTACTGGAAGCTCTGCAAGCGGTTTTCGCTTTCCAGAATGATATGCGGTGAGAGTGCTATAACATACTGGTTGGCGCCGTCAGCCATCCGGTCAATCAATTCCTCGCGGTGAGCAATACGTTTTGAGCGGGATTCGCTGTATTTGACAAACTGTTGTTTGGAGTTTTCGTAGTTGTGGATGGCCATGTCGATCATATGACCGATCAGATGGCCTGATTCATTCAGGGCGATACCGGGGTTGGTGATCAGATACGGATCCAGATCACGCAGATTTTTCTCGATATCAGACTCTTCCTTATCCTCGGGAAGATCAGGCTTGATGCGCTCTGCAAGATCAGCCATTTTACCGGAGAGCGGAAGCAGCAGGACTGCCGGGATCAGACGGAAGAGACCGTGCACATTTGCAACACCGCCGGAGTCGAGAACTTTGTACCAGAGATTATCGTTGATGACGCTGGTCTGACGCAGGATAAAGACAGCGGCAAACAGCATGACCGCGGCGATCACATTGTAAATGATATGAACTAAAGTCGTACGGATCTGTTCCGGCTTCGCGCCGAGACGGCATACCAGATAGGTGGTCAGACAGTCACCGATATTGACACCGATGATGACCGCAAACACGCCGTAGAAATGCACACCCATGGTGCTGGCCAGGGTCTGGAGAATGCCGATAACGGCAGAGGAACTCTGAATGATACCGGTGACGAATGCACCGGAGAGGAAGCCGAGGAAGTAATTATTCTCGAATGCAGTCAGCATCGATGAGAGAGAGTCACCGAGTAATTGACGGCAGCGCTCATATTCATCAGGCCGACAAACAGTACGCCGAATCCAATGAAGATAGTTCCGATTGCATTGCTGGAACCGGTGTGTACAAACATGATCAGGATGATGCCGACAATCAATGCGATCGGTGCCAGATTGTCTGATTTAAAGAAATAAAGGATGCTGCCTGTCCCGGCTTTCAAATCCATCAGACGGATGATCTGAGCCGTGATCGCCGTTCCGACATTTGCGCCGAAAACAACGCCGACAGACTGACGGAAGGTGAGAAAACCGGCACCGACAAGACCGACGGTCAGGACGATGGTGGCAGTGGAACTCTGGATCATACACGTGACGAGAAGACCGAGCAGAAAACCTTTGATTGGCTTGTCAGTTACCTTTTTAAGAGCAATGCGCATTGCGTTGCCGGAACAGTTCTTAAGGCCGTCTCCCATGATACGCATTCCGTACAGGAAGAGAGCGAGACCGCCGAGCAGCGATACGATTCTATAAAACATATCCACGTGTTTAGTTCTCCTGACTAAGTGGTTTAAGGTCCAATTTTTTCCTTTTATATCATAAATCAAATTCTGTTGTTTTCACAAGAGGATTTGTGTATTTTCTTGACTTTTTTGTGTGCGGAGGGTACGTTTTTATAAAGGTGTGTGACTGCAATTCAGAAGGAGATGTGATATGCAGGAATTAAAAGATCGGATTGTAAATGAAGGTAAAGTGCTTCCGGGCAATATCATTAAGCTCGATGGTTTTTTGAATCACAAAATTGACTGTGATTTTATGGGCAGAGTGGCAGATGCTTTTGCGGAAGTCTTCGATATATCCAAGGTTGATATGCTCTTAACCGCCGAGGCGAGCGGGATTGCGATTACCGCCATCTGTGCCTCCAAATGGGGCATCCCCATGATCTATGCCAAAAAGGCTAAGAGCGACAATATCGAGGGCGGTCTGTATCAGAGTGAAATCTACTCATATACCTATAAGAAAACTGTGACACAGATCCTTTCAAAAGAATGGCTGCGCGAAGGACAGCATATCCTGATTATTGATGATTTTATGGCAAACGGAGAGGCAATACGCGGATTGTGCGACATTGTGGGACAGGCCGGTGCTGTTCTGGAGGGAATCGGTATCGTGGTCGAGAAGGGCTTCCAGGGAGGCGGAGACAAGCTCAGAGATGCGGGTTACAATTACCACGCGCTCGCCGTTATCGAAAAAGCAGAACCCGGGCATATTGAATTCAGAGAATAAAAAAGATCCCGCCGGCATCAACCGGCGGGATTTCTTATTTGTTTTTATTTATGTGGCCGATGGGAGTCATTGTAAGACAGCCGCATCAGACTGTCAACCAGATAGACGTTTTCGACAACGATGTTATCAGGTACCTCCAATTCGCAGTGTGCAAAATTCCAGATCGCTTTGACGCCGGCTTCGATCACCTTATCAGCCAGTGCTGCGGCGACGTCCTTCGGGACTGTCAGTACAGCGATATCAACCGGATCTTCTTTAAGTGACGTGACCAGATGAGCAGCATCCTGTACGGTAATACCGGAGATCTCACGTCCGATCACAGCCGGATCAGAATCAAACATAGATTTGACATAGAAATCATTCGACGCAAAATCCTTGTTGCGGGCCAGTGCTTTACCGAAATTACCAATGCCGATAATGGCCATGCTGTGGCCTTTGTCAAGACCGAGAACCTTACCGATCTCGGAGTGCAGATATTTGACATTGTAACCATAGCCCTGCTGGCCAAAGCCACCGAAATGATTCAGATCCTGTCTGATCTGGGAAGCAGTCACATTCATTCTGTGGCTGAGCTCCGCTGAGGAGATGCGGTCTGTGCCTTCTTCTATAAGAATATTCAGATATCGATAGTAACGCGGAAGACGCCTGATGACCGCGATGGAAATCTTTTGATCTTTCATAGTGTTCACCTGTCGATCCTGTATTGTCATGTATCTCGGTTATTATACCGTATGAACATGGTTAATTCAAGTTAAAAATTTCACGGAGTCAGGCCCATAAGATCGCGGATTTCTCCTGCGAGATAAAGAGATCCGAAAACAATGACCGGGAGCGAGTCAGTTTCTGCTTGGACACGGGTCAGACCTTCAGCTGTTGTACTGTAAGCCCTTGCATTGGCCCCAGCCTTACGCAGGCAGGCGGCCAGATCCTCTGCGGGAAGTCCACGGTTATCCGGTGGTGTGACACAGTAGAAGCGGTCAGCTTTGGGCATAAGGATGCTGATAGACTCCCGGTAGTTTTTATCTTTCATGAAACCGGTCAGGAAAATGACTTTCTGATTGGGGAAATAATCATCCAGCGTCTCGACAAGTGCACGGGCACACTGAGGGTTGTGACCTCCGTCCAGAATCAGCAGAGGACTTCTGGAGAAGATTTCAAAACGGGCAGGCCAGCGAACAGTCTGAAACCCTGCCCGGACAGCCTGATCAGAGATCAGCCATCCGCGCTCGCGTAGTGCATCGATTGCTGTCAGGGCTAATGCGGCATTATTGATCTGGAATGATCCGAGAAGAGCCAGCTTGTAGAGAACACCGTTTTGTTTGATAAGCTGTCCGTCAAGCGGATCATGATCAGGTTGGTCCGATGCTTTGGTGACCGAAGAAAAGTCAGCAATGCGCAGAGGAACCTGACGGTTTTTACATGCTTCGCGGATCACAGCCATCACGTCAGGATCTTCGTCATAAGCGGCGCAGATTGTTCCCGGTTTGATGATGCCGGCTTTATCACGCGCGATCTGTGTGACGGTCGATCCCAGAAGCTCTGTGTGCTCGAGACCGATATTTGTCACAACAGTCAGTTCAGGAGAATCGATCGCATTCGTCGAGTCATAGGTCCCGCCGATACCGGTTTCAAGGATAACAAAATCACAGTGCTCCTGAGCAAAATGAGCGATGGCAAGTGCGGTCAGAAAACAGAAATAACCGGGTCTGTCCGTCATCTTTTCTGCAGCAGGCGCAAGAAGTCCGGAGAGCGTGTCATACTCTTTTCGTGAGATCATTTTCCCGTTGACTCTGATCCGCTCACGCTCGTCCTGCAGATGAGGAGATGTGAAAAGCCCGACGCGAAATCCGGCGGCTCTTAAGACAGAGTCGAGAAGTGCGCAGACACTGCCTTTTCCGTTGCTGCCGCAGACATGGATAAAACGAAGATCTTTCTGCGGAGAGCCGATCGAGGATAACAAAAATTGTGTACGTTCCGGATTGTTCATGATGTCATCATAGCAATTCTCATTTTCCTTTTCAATGATTCTAAAACCATGTATAATTAAAACATGATTATTACAGTCGATTCCAACGGGGAAAAAGCATATTACTGGCTTCTTGAAGC
>JAFWDW010000031.1 GCA_017515965.1 Lachnospiraceae bacterium | reverse complement strand
CTGCTGCCGATGCCGCTAAAATGGCTGATATCATCATGATCCTTATCAACGATGAGAAACAGGCTGATATGTACAAGAAAGATATTGAGCCAAACCTTGAGGAAGGCAATATGCTGATGTTCGCTCACGGCTTTAATATCCATTTCGGATGTATCGTACCTCCGAAAAATGTCGACGTAGCCATGATCGCTCCGAAGGCTCCCGGCCACACTGTCAGAAGCGAGTATCTGGCAGGCAAGGGCACACCGTGTCTGGTTGCCGTCGAGCAGGATGCCACAGGCCATGCGTGGGATATCGCACTGGCTTACGGCGCCGCGATCGGCGGAGCCCGCGCAGGACTCCTGGAGACCACCTACCGCACCGAGACAGAGACTGATCTCTTCGGTGAGCAGGCTGTTCTCTGCGGCGGCGTCTGTGCGCTGATGCAGGCCGGTTTCGAGACGCTGACCGAGGCAGGATATGATCCGAGAAATGCTTACTTCGAGTGCATCCACGAGATGAAGCTGATCGTCGACCTGATCTATCAGTCAGGTTTCGCAGGCATGCGCTACTCGATCTCCAACACCGCTGAGTACGGTGATTATGTCACCGGTCCGAAGCTCATCACTGATGAGACGAAGGCAACGATGAAGAAGATCCTCGCTGAGATCCAGGATGGAACGTTTGCCAGTGAGTTCCTGCAGGATATGTCACCGGCAGGCCGCCAGGTGCACTTCAGAGCCATGCGCAAGAAGGCAGCCGAGCATCCGTGCGAGAAGGTCGGCAAGGAGATCCGCAAGCTTTACAGCTGGAACAATGAGGATGATCTGCTGATCAACAACTGATCATCAACGGATTGACAACCATTCATCATAAATAAAACCAGGACCGTTCGGTCCTGGTTTTTTATCAACTATCTATTCCCGGCAGCTTCGGGATTTCATTCGGATCATCAATGATGATATCTGCATGATACTCTTCCAATTCTGAGCGCGGCCTGAAGCCCCAGGTGACACCCACTGTCGTAAGACCCATATTATGCCCCGTCATCATATCTGTACAGGTATCGCCAAAGTACAGACAGCTGCTTTGATCAAAACCAAACGCCTTCAGGATCTCAAAGCCTCCGGCCGGATCCGGTTTGATCGGAACACCGTCGATCTGTCCCTGGATGTGATCGAAAAAGCCTTTGCCGAACAGCGTTTCCACCACATAGATCGCGCTGTTGTGCGGCTTGTTCGAAAAGACGGCGATCTTGATACCATGATCTTTGAGCACCTGAAGGGCTTCTGTGATATGTTCGTACGGCTCCACCAGATACATCGGGTCTTCGTCGAGCCACTGCTTGCAAAACGGCAGCCCCTCTTCAAGGTGGGAAGCCTCCGCATCACCCGATGCGATGAGCGCCCTCTTCAGGGCATTTTTGATGCCGTCGCCGGCATAATAACTAAATGCCTCCACAGGCTGATCCGGCAGCTGATACCTGCGCAGGACCATATTGACCGGCCTGGCAATGGATGCCCTCGTCTCCGCCAGTGTTCCGTCTAAATCAAAGATACATAGTTTGATTGATTCCATCTTTCCTCTCCGGACATGCAATTCCGTTAAGCTACTGTCGTCAGATTCTTAAGCCACCGTTCTCTCTTCAGCCAGAAATGGAAAATGACCACTTTCATCAGATCAATGATCTTTACGCAGGCGTACATCATAACAGGTCCGATCAGTGTGTATTTACCCAGCAGCAATACCATCGGAATCATGACAAACAGCGTCAGAAGGCCATCGACATAAAAGCCCATCGCCGTATCTCCACCTGCTCTGGCAATCGCCTGCTGCGTATTCATATACAGCCAGAAGGGCATGAGAATAGCGATTAGCATGACCATATCCCTGCAGATTTTTACGGCGCTTGCGCTGAGCCGTCCGTATACGACCGGCACAATCAGCGTGGTTCCGAATCCGAAGAGCATCACGAACAGACCAAATACAGCAGCGCCGGACAGAAGCCATGTCTTTTCCGTCCTGGCTTTCTCCAGTGTCCCGGCGCCGAGCGACTTGCCCAGAATGACACCTGTCGCGGAATAGATACCGCCGAATGCCACGAAGAGCAGATTGGCGATCGAAAAGCCTGCTGCCATACCCGAGACAACATCAGCTCCCCCTCTTCCGTTGTAAACCGCGGTAGTGATCGTCTCAGAGAAGACCCATACCATCTCACAAAACAGGATGAGGGCACCTTTCTTAAGTGTCTCACGAAACAGTCGGCCATTAATTTTGAAGAAATCGGCCATCCTGATCATAAAAGCCGGCTTAAGCCTGCTATAAACTACGATGAAGAGAATAAACTCAAAAGCACGGGCAATGACCGTCGCATATGCCGCACCCCTGACGCCCATCCTCGGAAACCCGAAATGACCGTAGATCAGGATCCAGTTGAGCACCGCGTTTGTCAGCATAGCTGCCATAGTCACATACAACGGTATTTTCACCTGTCCCATATCACGCAGTGATGTCGCAATACATACTGATATGGTGTACGGGATACCCATTAAGAGCATGATGTGCATGTATTTTACAGCCTCGTTCAAAATCAGATCAGCCTGCGTATTGCCAATCAGCATCAGAGACATGACCGCGCGCGGGAAGACGATCGTAATCAGAAAATACGGCACAAACGCCGCCAATCCCATCACCACCTTGAAGCGGAACGCCTGCCCCATGCCCTCGCGGTCTCCTGCTCCGAAGAACTGCGTCATGAAAATGCCGCCCGTCATACAGACCGTATTGAGAAAGACCATAAAGACAAAGAGAATCTGCCCGGCGACGTTTACCCCTGACATGGATACGTCCCCGAGTCCGGCTACCATGAAATTGTCAACCAACGATACCAGGCTCTGTATCATCTGCTGCAGCATAATCGGCACAGCGATTGCCAGCGCGCTTTTATAGAAAGACCCGGGACCGAACAGTCTCCTGCTTTGTTCCATTCTCTTTATTTCCAGTCCTCTCTGCCGAGGCGTGATATATGTTCCGTGCGGATATCATTCATCAGTTTCCAATAGATGTCTTTATCTGTGTGGTGATATTTGAACCCGCATTTCTCCTGTACTCTCTTTGACTTGATGTTTCCATCGAAATAGCCGCACCAGAGCGCCTCAAGATGCAGGTCTTCAAAGGCATGCCGGATAACTTCCCTTACCGCCTCAGGGATCAGCCCCCTGCCCCAGAAGGGAACGCCGATCCAGTACCCGATCTCTCCTTCTGTATCCGGCAAGCCGATATTGCTCTTCTCTCCGGTTGACAGCCCGACACATCCGATCGCTCTGTTGTCCTCCTTCAGGCAAACGGCATAAGTCTCAGGCTCCGACAGTACGGTTCGGATGATCTCCCGGCTGTTTTCCACGCTCGTATGGACCGGCCATCCGGCAATGGGTCCCACCCGGTCATCTTTGGCATATTCATATAGACTCTCCGCGTCTGATTCTTCCCAGGGACGCAGGATCAGTCGTTCAGTAGTAAGCGTCATTTCATTTCCTTTCTGCCATCGCTTTATCCATTTTCTCCGCCTCATGGGCACATGTCAAGCCTTCTGTTCAACCTTTTTATCTACGAGTTTTTTTATTAACAGAAAATTCATAAAAAACTTATTGACCTCCCGCATGCATCTGTATATAATGACGTGATGCCTGAAAGATAAACTGAGGAAATGAGGCAATGAAAACACCGTACACCAACAGTAAATTACATAAAAAAATTGAAGCCAAACGCGAATACCTCAACCAGCGGATCGCAGATGATGTCGAGCGCTACGGTGGCGAAGTCATCGATTCAGAAGAGATGCGCAGCGCTTTTGAACAGACGCATCACCGCTGGTCAACAGTCGGGGAGCACACCATCAGAGTAACGGTTTCGAGTGTCATGATCTGCTACATTCTCAAAAAGCTTCACATCAAAGTCAATGTCCCGGCAGTTGTTGTCGCTTCACTCTGCCACGATCTGGGAATGCTCGGGAGATATGAAAAGTTCTCTTCCGGCAAGGAATGCAGCAGAGAGCACCCGAAAGAGTCTGTTGCGGTTGCGCGGGAACTGGTTAGTG
>JAFWDW010000030.1 GCA_017515965.1 Lachnospiraceae bacterium | reverse complement strand
TATTCTGCTCTCAGAAGAGCCTTTCAAAAGTGTTCGCCAGAGAGGTTTGAAGATAACAAAACCGCCCTCCTTTTCGGAGAGCGGTTTTAACATTAAAAGAAGGAATTTATTTACGGTACACTATGATTTCCGGTGGAAGATACTTTGTATTTTCATACTTCATCTCTTCATAGTGGAGATCTCCGATCATGGTGTAATAGTACATTTGCCTTTCGCCTGATTTGACGATCTTGAGCGTCATGCAATACTCATTGTCGCTGAGCTTTTCCCAGTTTTCCAATTGATAATGTTCATCGCCGAGGTATTCCGCGACGCCCGCCGGGGTCAGTGTCACTTCATAGCCCGGGATGCAGTCTGTGTACTGCAAAATCTCCTGAAGCATATCGATATCAGCCCTGTCAAAATCTTTTGCCCGATAGTCTGTCTTTGGAGAGAGGGTCCCGTAAAAGGACCATTTCCCCATCATGCTGCCGCTTGCCTGGGGCAGCGTGACGGAACTGACCGATGTCATGATGCCGAGCGCGACCAGAATAGGTACTAAGAATTTCATAACGATCTCCTTATATTAGCATCTCTTTGCGGGTTCTATATAAAGAGTGTTATGATCTAGCGCTTTTTTGTTGCGAGCGGATTCTTCTCAGTTATTCTTTCTCTTTCTCCTCGCCGCTGCCCGCCGGCGCCACGTCCGCTTCGACCAATGTTTCGCCCCCGCTTACGATCGACACCTTGAAAGTCTCCTTATCCATTTCCGGCGGGACGATCTGCGGGCCGTCTTTGTCGACCCTGATCTTCTTGAATGTGCCGGAATATGACCACTCAGCGTCGCCCTTCACTTCGACCGTATACATTTCTCCGGGAGCGACATCGCCGATACTCTCTGTATATTTGACCTCGCCCGTAAAGGTGTCATTGTCGACATCAGAATGGAACTGGGCCATGACGTCCTTATATTCTTTGTCAAAGCTGACCTCGGCTCTGATCGCTTTATCGCCCGTGCGTGTAGTGCTGTGAATGGCAAGTGAATTCAGATCCGGCCCCTTCTCCGCGCAGGCGGCGAGCGCCAGTACCATCACCAAAACCATCAGAAGTGTCATCATTCTCTTTTTCATATCCGGTCTCCTTCCTGTTTGAGATCCTCCAGGTACTTTCTTACTGAGCGGGTCATCTCCCGCGAAAAGTCTGAATTGTATTTGCGCTCGCAAAATGCGCGCATCCATTCACGGTATTCAGTGCCAAGCCCGCGGCTCTTAAAAAACATCTCTTCCCGGTCCGCCACCGTCTGCGCAGGGTACTGATTCTCCGCGACTATATACTGCATCGCGGCGCGCTTTGGCTTAGGCCGCTCCTTCTGCTGCTCTGTCGGATAGCCAAATACGACCATCGCGGCAGGAAAGACATACGCCGGCAAATGCAGGAGCCTGCGGTGCTCTTCACAGTTTTCCATGACATCGCCGATATAGCAGCTCCCGATGCCAAGGCTCCATGCCGCAGTCACAGCATTTTGCGCAGCGATCGCCGCATCGGTTACGGCCAGGAGTAAATCACCCTCACCTGGTTCGCGTGGCTCAGCATCCACATCGCGGTAGCCTTCGTACCATTTGCGCAGATCCGCGAGGAAAATCAGCACGAGATCTGCCTTCGCGATAAATGGCTGGTGGTCGCAGGTGTCGACGAGCTGATCTTTGATCGCCTGATCGGTCACATTGATGATCGTGTACAGCTGCTGGCAGCCGGCGCTCGGCGCCTGCGCTGCCGCCTCCAGGATCAACTGCTTATGCTCCTCCGGAATCGGCTCGCCGGTGAACGCGCGTACTGATTTACGGCTCATGAGTTCGTCAATCGTTGACATTCATGACTCCTTCCATGGCCGCACTTTGTCAAGCCAGCCGTTCTTCTTCCAATATTTGTAATCTGTATACTCGGGATCTTCTTTTCCGAGTCCCGCCTGCATCTTTCTCACAATATAAAACTTAGCCTTGGTCATAAGGCTTGTCGCCGCCGGGCGGGTGTAATCGACAGCGCGCATTTCCCGGGCAGTGCGCACGAGCTTATCCATCATTTTTGCGCGCTTTTTCTCCGGGATGCGCTCCCATTTGACATCACTCATCAACTTGAAGCTGCAGGTCTTGATCGCGCTGATACCCCACCAGGACAGGCTGTGTTTGATGTCCTTCGCCGCTGATTTTCCACCGGCGCCAAGGCACTGCGTGATTATTACCGCGCGCTTGCCAAACATTTCCTTAGCCGGCCTGTGCGGCATCCAACGATATCCAAAATGATCCAGCATCGCCTTCATCGCACCGGTTGCGTGAAATACATACGCCGGTGATGTGAACACCAAAAGATCCGCTTCAAGCATCGTCTTCTCGATCGCCTGCACATATTCGGCATCCTTACACTTGTGCTCATCGTGCAGGAAACAAACCGTGCATCCCGCGCAGAATTCCGGGCAGTCCCGCGGTAGGTAAAACTCCGTGATGTCGGCATCACCGCGCAACTCGTCCAGGAATATCTCCTTCAGCTTGTACGTGATGCCGTGTTTCTCAGTACCGTTGATAACTGTGATTTTCATATTTCTCTCTTCCTTTGTATCTCGTCCTGTGCGCCGCCGCTTATCGGCTGAAAACGCCTGCTTCTTCTAACGCCCGGACCAACTCCTCCAGCTCGTCGCAGTCTTCATTAGTAAACCGCCCCTCCAGAGGGCTGTCGATATCCAGCACACCGATCACTTCGCCTGCTGTGCCGTGAATCGGCACGACGATCTCGGAGCGCGATGCGCTGTCGCAGGCGATGTGCCCGGGGAACTGATGCACATCGGGAACGACCAGTGTTTTGTCCCCTGCCGCTGCGGTGCCGCAGACGCCATTGCCCCAGGGGATCTCCACACAGGCGACGTTTCCCTGAAACGGACCGAGCACCAGCTTTCCGCCTTCCGCGCCGTCCGTTCTGAAATAAAACCCCGCCCAGTTCACATCCGGCAGCGCATGATAGATCAGCGCCGCAAGATTCGCAAGATTGGCCGTACGGTGCGGTACATCCTGTACCAGCGCCTGCGCCTGTGCGATCAGTGTTTTATAATCTGTCATCATATTAACCCCATAATCTAATGCAACGCCTCCCGTGAGGGAGGCGTTTTTATAAACATACTAAACTCTGTCTACTCGAGCGTCTTCAGATATCTCTTGACGGCGCGCAGAACTTCATCCATCATATCGCCGGCCAGCGGTTTCCACTCGATCTTTGCATTGTCAGTGCCGTGCAGGACAAGCCCGACGGTATCACGGGCGATCATGAGCTCCTCGTTTGTCGGAACATAGAGGACGCGGACACGGGAATCTTCTTCGGAGATCACGGCCGCTTTCGTGTGCGTCTTGTTCTTTTCCTCGTCGAGCATGATGCCGAGGTTGTAGAGATTATGGCAAATGAGAGAACGCATACCTGCATCGTTCTCACCGACACCGGCGGTAAAGACGATTGCATCGACACCGTTCATCAGTGCGATGTACCCGCCGATGTAAGTTTTCACACGCTGCACATAGACATTGAGGGCGATCTGAGCGCGCTCATTGCCTTCGGCTGCCGCCTTCTCCACATCACGGAAGTCGGATGAGACCCCGGAAATACCGAGGATGCCGGATTTCTTGTTGAGGATCTCATCAATATCCTCAGAGTTCAGACCCTCCTGCTGCTCCAGGAAGAAAACGATCGACGGGTCGATATCTCCACAGCGGGTACCCATCGCGAGACCGGCCAGCGGGGTAAATCCCATCGAGGTCGCATACACTTTGCCGTTACGGATGGCGCAGATGGATGCGCCGTTTCCTAAGTGGCAGGTGAGCAGTTTCAGATCTGAAATGTCACGCTTGAGCATCTGTGCGGCGCGCTGGGCGACATATTTATGGCTGGTGCCGTGGAAGCCGTAACGGCGTACGCCGTATTTCTCATAATACTCGTATGGAATCGGATAGATATAGGATTCCGGAGGCATCGTCTGATGAAACGCCGTGTCAAAGACAGCGGCCATTGGTACATCGGGCATCAGTTCTTTACAGGCTTTAATGCCGCTGATGGCGGCGCCATTGTGAAGCGGTGCCAGATAGGTCAGTGTCTCTAATGTATCGAGCACCTTCTGATCGATGATCACACTGTTTGAATAATGCTCGCCGGCACTTACGAAACGATGGCCGACTGCCTCGATTTCAGAGAGATCTTCCAGAACTCCGTAATCTTCTGATGTCAGGAGTTTGAGCACCATCTCGATTGATTCCTTGTGATCTTTTGCCGGAATCTCGCTTTCGTAAGTTTTGTTATCGTGAATACGGCGATGCTTGATCGCTGTCCCCGCAGCGCCGATACGCTCGACCAGTCCTCTGGCCATCATGACCTCATCTGCCATGTCGAGCATCTGATACTTGAGTGATGAACTGCCGCAGTTAAGAACTAATACTTTCATGTTTTTCTCCATTCTGTAAATATCCCGTGCAGGGATTCCAGCAGTGCCATAATACTCTCAAATTGATATGCATAAGTATATCACAGCGCGCGCTGTGCGGACAACGAAAACCACCCGGCCGCGCACTCTAATAGAACTTCTCGATCTCGCCCTCGATGCCGTAGGCGCGCCTGAATTCCTTGAGGTCTTTCTCGCTCCTGATCAGCATTACCTCTTCAAAACTACCCGTATGGATATCGCGAAAGCCCGCGACTTCCTCACCGGTGCAGATACTCGCCCGGATAGCGGGCTTTTTATTCTCTGCATCGTAGGTTTTTATTTCATTTTTCTTCTTGAAGAACATGCCCGGCTCCTCACTTATGCCCCTACTTTTTCTCCTGTCTGCAGCCCGCGGCTGCTCTGTTTTTATTATCATATCAAAGATTAAGTGGCAACACACCACTTTCCCTAATACTTTATAGACATCCTCGCCCCGTTTTTGGTAAAATCGCTATAGACTTTTAATATGGGGAGAAAGGATCTTTTGCATGGCAGAAGCCAAACAGGAAAAGACGCTGGTCAGATCGAACCAAGTCTTGTTTAAAAAGTTTTCTCAG
>JAFWDW010000029.1 GCA_017515965.1 Lachnospiraceae bacterium | reverse complement strand
GCGAACCTTTTGTTTGGCGTCGTCTTTATCTTCGCCGGCGGCCGGTTTTGAGCCGACAAGGAGATCCAGCTTTTCCCCTTCAAATGCTTCGATCACCTTCTTCTCGCACTGTTTGGAAGCTAAGTGGGGCAGCAGGTCAGTGATGACGAAGCGAGGTTCCCCTTCATCTTCACCGATCGAAACCGTGACGGTTGTACCGTCTGCCTTGCAAATCACGCCGTGGATAGCGAGCGGAATAGCCAGCCAATGATATTTGCGGATACCGCCGTAGTAGTGCGTGTCCAGATAGGCGCATCCTTCTGTTTCATAGAGCGGATTCTGCTTGACATCCAGACGCGGTGAATCGATGTGTGCGCCGAGGATATTCATTCCGGCTTCAAGCGGCTCGCTTCCTAAATTAAAAGCAATCAGGCTTTTGCCCATCTGGCAATAATAGATCTTGTCACCGGTCTCAGGCTTCTTGCCCGAAGCCTTGAATTCTTCCAGACTGACATAGCCGTTTTTTCTGAGTTCTCTTGTAAACTGGGCCACACACTCGCGCTCGGTTTTGCAGTGTGTAAGATCATCGACATACTGAGTACAGATGCCGTCCAGTTCCTTCAGAGTGTTGTCATTATATGTGTTCCAGCAGTTTTTACTCACGATAAACCTCCTTGTTGCTTACGGTTAATCATATCGTTTGTATCCTACATCATACCACGCTGTGGGCATGATTAAAAGGGCGGGATACCGTTTGACAGAAGCGGGCGTACATTTTACAATGAGGGTGTCAAAAGACACTTGGTAGAGAGGAGAATTCATTATGGCAGTAACAGTGTTGACTTCTGCGACATTTGAAGAAGAAGTTTTAAAGGAAGATAAGGTCGTTCTAGTTGATTTTTATGCAGATTGGTGCGGCCCGTGCAAGATGATGGCGCCGACTTTGGATGAGATTGCCGACGAGCAGTCAGATGTTCTCAAGGTCTGTAAGATCAATGTGGATGATGCGCCGGATGTTGCCCGCGCATACCGCGTTATGAGCATCCCGAACATGGTTCTGTTCAAAGACGGCAAGGCGGTCAACCGTTTTGTCGGCGTGACAGACAAGAGTGATATTGTGGAGGCAGTCAAAGAACTGTAATCAGATACGGAGAGTATAGTTTTACACAGATAAAAAAGACACACCTCTTGAGAATCAGAGGTGTGTCTTGAATCGCTTATGTGAAGCTTATTTCTTGAAATGAGCGATGATATCCTTGATGTACGCAACATAGTCGATGTTGAAAACAAAGTAGCCGACAACGAGGGCTGCGATGATTAACAGAAGGATGATCAGGAAGATCAGACCGCCATGGCCGTGATCGTCATCATCGTCCATACCGATGTCAAGCATCTGTGTATAAGCTGTGTCACGTTCGCGGGCCTTTGCCTGTTCTCTTTCAGCTCTGCGTGCAGCTTCATGGCTCTCAGCAGGTGCGCCGGGAACCTTGTATTTTTTCCTGCATGTATAACAGAGAAGATAATCAGGATTCTTTGTGCTCCGAACTAACTCTTCTCCACAATGTGGGCATTTCATGAAAGGTACCTCCTCATTTATTATTTATTAAAACGCGTTTGGTATATTATAGCGCATTTTTGCGATAGAGTAAAATGCTTTTTACAGGAGTTTAATATAATATGCAAAAAAGCGACCTTTTCAATTTGAATTATTACACAATGGCAGACCTCACAGGGAGCAAAGGGAGATCTGCTACCGCCTCTCTCTCGAGAAATCTGTCAAAGAGGGACCCCGCTTTAAACTGGAGCAGTGGCGGGGACCGTTCAATACGGAAGAGACAGAAGAGCAGAAAGAGAGTACTTATTTCCCGTATTCAGACGAAGGGCTGGAGGAGATCGCAGCTTTTATCGATGAGCTGGATGCGCCCGCGCTGCACGGAAATCTGTTCGAGGCATATATGAAACAAAGAGCAAAGGGGGAAGAAGAATGAAAAAACTGATCCTTGCATCACAGTCTCCGCGCCGCCGGGGAATCCTTGAGACGGCGCAGATTCCTTTTGAAGTGGAAGTCAGTCATGTCTCTGAGGATACAGACCAGACGAAGCCCGCAAAGATCGTGGAAGAGCTGGCAGGGCGCAAAGCGCAGGCGGTCTTCCTGTTCAATCCGAGCGATATCGTGCTCGGTGCTGATACGATGGTGGCTCTGGGCGACCAGATTTTTGGAAAACCGAAGACCAAGGAAGAGGCTTACGAGATGCTCACTAAACTGCGCAACCATGTCCACCAGGTTTACACCGGCGTTGCGTTCGCCTTTGCGGATAAGAACGGTATGGTCAAGCTGATCACCCACGTTGAGAAGACGGATGTGTATGTCGGAGACATTACAGACGTCCAGATCAGGGACTATATCGAGTCGGGCGAGCCCCTGGACAAAGCCGGCGCCTATGCGATCCAGGGACCGTTCGGACAGTTTATCAAGAGTATCGATGGCGACTATTACAACGTCGTCGGACTGCCTCTTTACTATGTGTCACATATGCTCAAGAAAATACG
>JAFWDW010000003.1 GCA_017515965.1 Lachnospiraceae bacterium | reverse complement strand
TCGTTCCACGGATGATCTTTGCGATCTGAAACATGGCATAGATAAAAAGCGGGATCTCAACACATTTGTAAATGATAAAGGAGACGATCTCAAATCCCAGATCATATTCGGTAACACAGATGACAAAGAGCTGCAGGATCGTCAGAATGGCGATCAGGGCAATGCTTCTGACCATCAGTGATGTGTGTACATTGACAGCTTTTCGGAACCGGATAAATCCATGCTTCAGATAGTGACACAGTGAATACCGGGCGAAAGTTTTTGATTTGACGCGGGCTGCGATGCTCATCATAAACAACATGCCCAGGATGATCATCCCGGCGATGATCCCCAGGATCAGCAAGCCGATCAATATGGTATATGTAAGCCCCGGTCCGTATCCAATCTCCTGAAACAGCGATACTGTACATCCTGTCCCCATAAGCTCCAGAATGAATACACCGGAAAGATATAGACCAAAGGGGATCCTGTCTGCCATCCGGGTATGGATCTGGTCATCATAAGCTCTCCTGCCCGCACTTTTCATCAGCCAGACAAAGCTTAAGACCGTAAGAATGATACCGCATACGAACATAGGCACCGATGCATGATGCATAAAACTGATCAGTGTATCTGAAGCTGATTTCGCTTCTGTAAAAAGATCGCTGTATTCTTCAGATGAGATCAGAGGGTCTTTCACATTGTAAAATATGATATAGTACTTGTCCTCCACAGCACCGGCACCAGAGTCATCATAATAAAAGTCTTCGCCATAAGGTCGTACGCCATGAAGCCATGCCCCCGGAAAAGAATCGATTCTGTAATCATAATCATAAGCGTCGTTGCCTACAAAGACATTTATATAATCTTTGTAGCCCGGCGTATGATAAAGGAAAACATTCGGATCTGTCATATCCAGTGAATTCGGATTTCCATCTTTGCTTTCCGCAATGGCATACTCCATATTGCTGCCTTCAAGCATTGCCGGATCCCCCATGATGCCGCCTTCCTGGGAGAAAAGCCAGGCCGAATAGGAATTACCGCAAATCGTATAAAAATGCCTTTCCAGCCCTGCTTCTCCGATCTCTGCATTCAGGATCAGCAAAAAAGTCCCAAAGGCGGTCATGAAAATCGCAAAGATCAGGAGGATCATTGCAAGGATCTTCGCCCATGTTCTGCCTAAATACTTTTTCATTTTCTATCAGCCTCCATCTTGTAGCCATGCCCCCAGACTGCTTTCAGGTAGCGGGGGTCGGCCGGATCATACTCGATCTTTTCTCTGAGATGACGGATATGGACTGCCACAAGATTTTCTGTTCCTGCAGGATTGTCCTGCCATACGGCCTTATAGATCTGTTTGGGTGAGTACACGGTACCCGGATGCTGCATCAGAAAATGCAGGATGTCAAACTCTGTAGGGGTAAGACTGATCTCCTCCCCGTCCAGCATAACGGTCTTTGACCTGTCATCCAGTTCCAGCCCTCCAAAGATCAGTTTCTCAGGTTTTACTTCCATGCTCCCAAGCTGCATATAGCGCCTTAAGTTGGATTTTACCCTTGCCTGAAGGACGACCGGATTGAAGGGTTTGGTGATGTAATCATCAGCTCCGACGGTCAGCCCCAGGACTTTATCCGTATCTTCACTTTTTGCCGTCAGAAAGAGGACCGGTACATTTGAAAACTCCCGAATCCTGGAAAGCGTCTCGATCCCGTCCATCACCGGCATCATGATATCAAGCAATACCAGATGGATCTCCTCTTTTTTAAGGATCTCAATGGCTTCCATTCCATTATACGCACAGAAGATCTCATAGCCGTCGCTGCTAAGGTATATCTTTAAAGCACTGACAATATCTTTTTCATCATCGCAGATCATTATATGGTACATATCTATCCTCCGGAGTACATTTTTATATTGTTATTGTAAGAATTCTTATGCTTATAGTATATACTGATAAAAATGAAAAACCAATGAGGTGAATCCTTAAGATTTGATTAAGAAAAACAGAAAAAGAAAAAGGACTGCCTGAAGACAATCCTTTTAGTGGACCTGCGGGGAGTCGAACCCCGGTCCGAAGATATATTCACTCCGGTTTCTCCCATCACAGTCATCATATGTAAATTCCCTCGTCTGCGCGCCTGATGACGGGCTCACAGCCTTGGTAGCTTCATGGATTTTCCACTGCCGCAAAGCTTAGGCAGCGGAGGTCCTCACCTGATCGATGCCGGGAACCGGCGCAGTGAGCGACGCCGGGCCGACAGCAGCACTTAGGCTGCGAAAGCTAACTTTTCGTCTGCTTTTATATTTAGGTTCCGCATTTTAGCGCAGGTGCGGAGATCTGCGGATGGCTTCCAGAACTTCAACATCCCCGTCGAAACCAGTACAAGCCCTTATATGGCAAACCGCCGGTGAACAGACGATGTTGTTCCATATGATGTTATACCATAATATTTCCTGTTTGCCAAGTATACTCACAGTAAAAATCTCTTCCTCAGAAAACGAAAGACAATAACCACAGGATGATGACGTTCATCACCGGTACATTGACCGTGTCTGTCCCCTTTTTGCTGCACATCTCAACGAACGCGGAAACGCATCCGACAATGAGTGAGACGATCAGCGCAGCTGACGGCGAATAGATTTTCAGCATGCACATGCTGATCCACGAAGCCAGGCACGCCGTGACAGCCATGGCCAGGCTTCCTTCCCATGATTTTTTCGGATCGGCGATGGCAAGTCGTATCTTATGCCTGCCGAATGGTCTTCCTACCCATGCGGCGGCAATATCCCCTATCCCCCATGCGGCGGTCGATGCCACCAGGATATAAGGCTTTCCCATAAGTCCGCAGGTGATCAGGACGAGTACGGCCTGAGAAAGGAAAAGGAGGAGCAGGCTGCTTTTTACTTCGCCTGTATTTTTCTCGACGAACAGCTTTCCATATCCTTTCCACCGCTCTGCCGCAGACAGGACAGGCCAGACAATAAGCGCGAATATTATGAGCGTCAATGTGTCCGCGAGCCAGTTTTCACCCTTAAGGACGACAAAGATCGATGACGTGAAAGCTGCAATATGCAGCAGTTTCCTGAAAATATTTTTAGGTATGTGAAAGATCACATAGATCAGGATGAGAATCGCAGCAAAAATCCCAATGTAAACAACGTACCTGACAAAAGTGACCAATGTCTGGTATACGATCGGATACCTGGTGATAAGGCTGTGAAACAGCTCCCTGTACTGAAGGCCGATCATTGAGGCACCGAGAGCCGTCAGCACACAGCCGGTCGTCAGACCGATCGTTCTGTTGCTGACCCGGTTCGCAAATCTGGCCGATCCTAGACTTGACAGTGTCGCAACGATGATACAGATCAGCATGACCTGCCATTTTTCCATGATAATAGCCGGATGGATCAGAATATGACTGACCGAAGCGATCAGCGCTGTGAACGTCATGATGAATGTGCTGGTCCCGACGGCAGTCTTCAGATCCATTCCAAGAAAAGCCGTAAAGACGACCAGCATCATCATTCCGCCGCCGGTACCGACAAAACCGGTACCGAAACCGATAGTCAGACCGAAAAACAGAGATATTGCGATCCCTTTCGCGTCAAGCCTCTCGCCTTTGGCCGCACCGTCTTTACGACTTGTATCCGGTCTTACGAGGAAACGGATTCCGATACAGAATGTCAGGATCAGGGTAAAGCCGCCAAGTACGACATTCCCCACCAGAAACGCCGCGTAACTTCCCGCAGTGCACATGGAAATGATACACACAAGCATGAGCCATCCCCTGCGCAGATCAATATTCTTATGACGGATATAAGTCGCGCTCGTCACGGCAGAGCCGAGAATGTCAGAGGCAAGCGCTATAGCGGTCGCCTGATAAGCGCCGGTCTCCCCCGCAAAGGAAGGACACAGAACGATGAGGATCGGAACCATGACAGTTGCGGCAGATAATCCGGCCAGCCCCGTCCCGATCCCTGCGCCAAGCGATGCAATGATATACCAGAAAACTTCCAAAATCTTTCATCTCCGGTTAAATGATCTTATTGATCGGTGCGATCCTTGGTATAGTCATTTCAAGAACGTCGAGTACGATGCGTACCGTATCAAGTGATGTAAAAGTAGTTACGCCATTCTGTGCCGCACACTGGCGGATCTCAATGCCGTCTTCATAATGGACGCCCGAGAGCACAGCCCTGGTATTGATGACATAGCTGACAAATCCTGCACGGATAGCCTGAAGGATCTCATCACTTCCTTCACTGATCTTGCGGCGGATACGTGTGCGTATGCCATGCTTTTAAGAAATTCCGCCGTACCGATCGTTGCTTCGATGTTAAACCCGAGGTCATAAAAACGTCTGATATAAGGCAGCGCTTCCTCCTTATCCTCATCTGCCAGTGTCACCATGACAGTACCATAAGGTTTCATCTTGATCCCGGATGCCTGAAGCGATTTATACAGCGCCCTGTTGAGCGATCTGTCATAACCGATCGCCTCTCCGGTAGATTTCATTTCCGGTGACAGATATGTATCCATACCTGTAAGCTTCGCAAAGGAAAAAGCCGGTGTCTTCACATACCACCATGACCTGTCCGGCAGGATCATCTCAGTGATGCCCTGGTCCTTAAGGCTCTGCCCAAGCATAGCTTTTACAGCTATATCCACCAGACTGCAGCCGGTAGATTTTGAGAGGAACGGAACACTTCTCGACGCTCGCGGGTTGACCTCAATAACAAAGACATTGTCATCTTTGTCGACAATAAACTGAATATTAAGGAGCCCGACGATGCCGATGGCAAGAGCCAGACGCCTGGTAT
>JAFWDW010000028.1 GCA_017515965.1 Lachnospiraceae bacterium | reverse complement strand
GATCAGAGCCGGTGTGTTGGGCATCACGCGCACTACGCGGAAGTTCTTCCCCGCCGTCCGGTGCAGCCAGTTTCCCGTCACGCCCGGAGCTACGCTGATGATGATATGACGCTCAGTCAGCTCATCCCGGATCTGATCAATCACTTCCTCATAGTTCTGCGGTTTGACCATCAGGAATAAGTATTTGGCCTGACGTGCTACATCCGCTGTGTCAGATACGGGTTTGATACCGAGACTCTGTGTGATGGCCTCCCGTTTTTCTTCAGACATATCATAAAAAACAAATCTGTCTGCGTCATAAGCCTTGCGCGCACCGGTTAAAAGTGCTGTCCCCATATTGCCTGTTCCGATAAATCCGATTTTGTTCATACTTCTCCCTCTTCCATACCGGCAATCTTAGCCTTCTTATACTCTGCAAAACGTCCGGCCTCTATAGCCTCGCGAATCTCTGACATCATATGATTGTAAAAATACAGGTTGTGAATCACGCACAGCCGCATGGCCAGCATTTCTTTCGCCTTGAATAAGTGATGGATATAACTGCGCGAAAAACGACGGCATACCGGACAGTCACATGTCTCATCAAGCGGCCTGTCATCGCGCTCAAAACGCGCATTGAGCAGATTCATTTTTCCGTGGTTGGTATAGACATGTCCGTGACGGCCGTTGCGGCTCGGGTAGACACAGTCGAAGAAATCTACGCCACGCTCTACGCCCTCCAGGATGTTCTGCGGCGTTCCGACACCCATCAGATAAACCGGCTTATCCTGCGGCAGAAGCGGCACGGTCTCCTCCAAGATCTCATACATCTCTTCATGTGTCTCACCGACAGCCAGTCCGCCGATGGCGTAGCCGTCCAGATCCATCTGCGCGATCTGTCTGGCATGGGCACGCCGGATATCCGGATAAATGCCGCCCTGATTGATTCCAAAAAGCATTTGCTCGGGGTTGAGTGTCCCCTCGGCAGCATTCAGCTCATCTATCTTCACCTTACAGCGCTCAAGCCAGCGCGTGGTTCTGTCCACGGACTGCTCGATATATGATTTTTCCGCTACAGAAGACGGACACTCATCAAAAGCCATTGCAATCGTCGAAGCCAGATTTGACTGTATCTGTATGCTCTCCTCCGGTCCCATAACAATACGGCGGCCGTCAATATGAGATCGAAAACTGACCCCCTCCTCTTTGATCTGGCGCAGTTTCGCTAGCGAGAATACCTGAAATCCGCCGGAGTCTGTCAGCACGGGTCTGTTCCACGCCATAAATTTGCGGATACCGCCCATATCACGGACTACTTCATCTCCCGGACGCACATGCAGATGATAGGTATTGGATAATTCCACCTGTGTACCGATCTGCTCGAGATCATAGGTGGACACAGCACCTTTGATAGCCGCCGCTGTCCCGACATTCATGAAAACCGGAGTCTCAATGGTTCCGTGTACAGTATCAAAATGCGCCCGCTTGGCCATCCCGTCTGTTTTAAGCAATGTGTATTGATTCATATAAATGTCCTTTTTAGTCTCAATCAGGAAAAATGCGGGCTAAGCCTAACGGCCAAGCCCGCAGTATCTCTTCGTAATAATCTTACTCGTGAATAATGACCGCATCTCCCACCTGGATAATACCGTACAATGCCTGCGAATCCGAATAGGACATGTTGATGCATCCGTGTGATCCGGCGTAAGTATAGCGGTTGCCGCCAAACCATGGCTGCCATGTCGCTGTGTGGAAACCGACACCGCTCCAGGTAACGCGCATCCAGTATCTGACAGGCGTCTCATACTCGTAGCCGCCGCCGGGCAGTCGATCACCGCGCAGCACTTTGTTCTCAGCTTTTTCCAGACACTGATGCATGCCTGTCGGTGTCGCGCGCTTGGCAGTGGGAAGACCGGTTACGACATCGGCCTGGAAGACAACCTGACCGCCTTTGATATACCACATATGCTGCTGCGAAATGGAAACCTCCGCGTAGGTATCGCCCCAGTCCTGATCGGTATGTGTGCGGGCTGTCGTCGCGTAAGCAGGTTCTTTTTCGATAGTCTCCCCGTTCTGGATATGCGCCTTTAGCGCCTCTACTTCTGTCTCCTGAGCGATTGACCATCCGTATGTACCCGGTCTGACCTGATAGGTCTGGCCGTTCTGTGCCGGGAAGGAACGTGTCTTATTAAGGGTATCGTACTTTTCGGCAAGTTGAGCCACATATCCGTTCACGGCGCTCTCATTGTATGTGACACTCATGTCATCGATATTGACTGACAGCCAGTCCTTGATCACATTCCGGTCAACCACTTCCGTGTTATCGCCGAATTTATAAGTGATGCTGGCCTTGCTGTAGGCGTTCATTTTATCACAGGCCGCCTGCACCTCAGGAGAAGTGCTGACAAATTTCGGCTTCAGATAGCATTCGGACTCTTCCAGATTGACTGTCGGCACAAAGCCTGCGATATTGTTGCGCACAACCTCGTTAAATGTCTCCGGTACAAGAGTGGTTCCGAATACTTCTTTCTTGACGACAAACTCTTCCCCGTTATACTCGGGCTGAGCGCTCGTCGGGGCCGTCCAGTTCTCCTGATTCATACAGTTTAATTTCGAGATCACATCGGCCAGCTTTGCTTCATCATAATCCACCCCGATATCGACTTTAAGATCATCGGGTTTCCAGAAGGCGCGCGGCCAGAGGAAAGGATTCTGCTTCTCTAATTCTTTCGCGATCTGGGCACTCTTCTTATACTGGATGCCGATATCGGAACCGATAATCTTCTCCTCGCTGCCATCCACTTCCTGAATGGTCAGTGCATAGTTATCGACCTGCTTCGTCATATACTTCTGTACATCAGCTTCCGAGCGCAGCGAGAAATCAGAACCATTGATCTTGGTGTCATAGTAGAAATGCTTCCAGAAAAAGGCTGTGATGCCCAGATAAGCCACGGCGACAAAAATCAGCAAACCCAGAAGGATTTTTCCGAGCGTTTTGGCAACAGAATGATTCTTTTTCTTTTTTCTCTCTTCTTTGCCACTTCCTCTTCCTCCGGATCCTCTGCCTCCATATAGAAACCGCCGGTCACAGGGGTCTCATCCTCGACAAACTCATCCCCGTCGCCCAGGTCTCCCTCATCAAAATCATCTTCATTCATGTTGGCGATCTCATCGCCGGCACTCATTGTCTCTGTCTCCTCAGTCTCTGTATCCTTCTTATTATCGGAATGGATATCATCCCATGAGAGCATACCTTTATCATCCGATTCCGTAGACTCCCCGGCATCGGATTCATCAGCTTTATTCTCTTCTTCAACAGAGTCGTCGGTTGCGTCTTCAACAGCTTCTTCAGTAGAATCCTCAGCGATCTCTTCAACGTTTTCTTCAACGTTTTCTTCAACGTTTTCTTCCACTGCTTCTTCGACTTTTTCTTCTACTGTCTCTTCTGCTGTTTCTTCGACAGTCTCTTCAACCGTCTGATCATCTGTTTTATCTAACTTATCAGTCATCAAATCACCTGTAAAAACGGCATAAAAATACCCCTGATATTAATCATCTGCTCCCAGAATTATTATACACATCTGCCGCCAGACTGTACATACCAAAATTTATTTTTTTTTAATAATTTCTTATACCGGCAGCGACATCTGCCCTTTGTCGCGCTGCGTACCCGTCCCGGCGCGCTTTGCTTTCTTGAGCCTTGTCAGTGTCAGCTTGCCCTCTCCGTAATCGATCTGGACATTTGACGCCTTCTGCGCAAACGCGTAAAGTGCCTTGGCATGATCATCCTTTTTGAGTTTGATGCCGCGCACCCCAATCGTGTTTTTCTTGTTCTCCGGCACCTCACTGCTGTCAAAGCGCAGGAAATATCCGCGCTCCGTCCGGATCACCACATCATCAAGCTCATGTGCCGGGACGACGGCTGCCACCTCGTCTCCCTCTGCCAGCTTAGTCGCTGCGATATTGTAACGGCTGGCTTCAAACTCGCTTCCGGCCACTTTCTTGATCATGCCTTCTCTGGTCAGGAAATACAGTTTCATCTCCTTTAGTTTCTCTTCATTGCAGACAAAGAGAATCCTCTGTTTCGATGAATCAAATCCGCTGACATTGTCGATCGGAATGCCCTTATCCCTGAACTTGCAGCGGGGAATGTCCTCAACTTTCGCCTGGTGCATCATGCCGTCATCCGTAAACAGACAGACCTTGCCGACATTGATACAAGTACAGATAAACCGGCTTTCCGCGATTGCTGCCTCCTCATTCCGGCTGTAGGTACCTGGATCAAGTGTTTTCACGTAGCCAAAGCGATCCATCAGGAACTTGAGTTTCTGCCGCGCGATCGGCTTTTCTTTAATGACGACCTCTTCCACATCGATCAGCTCTGTTCTGCGCTCATGACCGTACTGCTCTCCGAGGCGGTCCAGATCATCCATAATCACCTTTGCCATCGAATCATAGTCGTTCAGGATATTGTCATACAGAGCGATCTTTTTGAGTGTTTCCTCCTGTTTGGCGATCAACGCTTCAACTTCCAGGCCGACGAGCTTTGACAGGCGCATCGCCAGGACCGCATCAGCCTGCTTTTCTGTAAAACGCAAAAGAGCCGCCATTTTCTTAGACACGGATGATTTAAACTTGATCTCCTTTGTCTCGCCGTCGGTCAGGCATGCCTTAGCCTGTGCGAGCGTCTTGGAACCGCGCAGGATCTCGATGATCAGGTCAATGACATCACATGCTTTGATCAGTCCTTCCTGAATCTCCCTTGCATCCTGTTCCTTTGCGAGCAGATACTGATACTTGCGGGTCG
>JAFWDW010000027.1 GCA_017515965.1 Lachnospiraceae bacterium | reverse complement strand
TATCCAGCATCGGTGACCATTGGAACGGGGTAAAAGGTTTCGGGATAAAATATGATGAACTCACTGTGATTTGGCATCTTCCGTTTCTTTGTTCTTTAGGAATCTGATAATAGACACGCGCGACCTCATCGGCCAACACGGCGATCCCTTCGGCGTCTGCATCTGTTTCATCGGGAAGACCCAACATGAAATAGAGTTTGACTTTGTTCCATCCGCCTGCGAAAGCCAGGCCTGCTCCTTCCATGATTTCTTCTGTCGATAACCCCTTGTTAATGACATTGCGGAGGCGTTGTGTGCCCGCCTCAGGCGCAAAAGTAAAACTTCCTCTCTTGACACCTCCGATCCGTTTCATAATATCAAGAGAAAAAGCATCTATGCGCATGGAAGGAAGCTCAAGTTCGACATTCTTCTCTTTCAGATAAGGCAAAAGAAGATCCAGCAGCTCGGAAAGATATTTGTAGTCGCTTGTGCTCAGAGAACTTAAGGAAATCTCCTCGTGTCCGGTAGTTTCCAGGCTTCTCTTCGCTATTTCAAACAACTCTTTTGGTGCGCGCGAACGGCAGGGACGGTATGTGGTACCGGCCTGACAAAAACGGCATCCCCTGATGCAGCCGCGCATGATCTCAAGAACGACACGGTCCTGAACGGCTTTGACAAACGGAATGATAGGTTTTTTAGGATATCCGATCTCGGAAGGATCGACAACGACCTGCCGTTTAACTGATCCGGGAACTTCAGCATCAATAGGAAGGATGCTTTTGATCGTGCCATCCTCATGATAGGATACGTTATAAAGCGAAGGAACATAGATGCCCGGTATCTGAGCAGCTTTTTTCAAAAAGCAGGAACGGCTTTCATGATTCTGTTTTGACGCTTTATACAGATCAAGGAGCTGATGATAGGACACTTCACCTTCTCCGATGTAAAACAGATCGAAAAAGTCAGCAAGAGGTTCGGGATTATACGTACAGGGTCCGCCTCCGATCACAATAGGATCTTTATCGCTTCTCTCTGCGGATAACAGAGGAACCTGCGCAAGCTCAAGAACCTGCAGAATATTGGTGTAGCACATTTCATAGGAAATGGAAAAACCCAGGAAATCGAAATCTTTAACGGGATCCTGTGATTCAAGAGCAAAGAGGGGGATCTTATTGTCCAGCATAATCTGATCGAGATCGACCCAGGGACTGTAAACGCGTTCGCACCAGGTATCCTCTCTCTCATTGAACATGTCATACAAAATAGCGATACCAAGCGGTGACATGCCGATCTCATAGACATCGGGAAAGCACATGGCAAAGCGGATCTCCACTGAATCCGGATCTTTCATGACGCTGTTGAACTCGCCCCCTATATAGCGGGCAGGTTTATCGACACGCATTAAAATATCATCTGATAAAGCGAGATTTCTCATGGCAAATCCTTCTTATGAGCGCTGTGAGAGATCGTGGTCAAGCATGACCAGATAAGGAATAAACGGGAACCGGATATCCCTGATGAAATAATCCTCATTGAGTTCTTCACGCCGGATACTCTTGCGCCCGCCCTCCTCGCTTCGCTTCCAGAATCGCAGCAGTTCATCGAACTTCATGTAATAGCATTCATCAGTTTCAGAGAAATAGATCAAAAGAAAAGCGATGCCGCCCTGCTCTTCCATCAGACGCATGAATTCCACCTGATGAGCATGGACATTCTGCAGCGGGAAAGTCTGCTTGGCGCATTCCTTAGCATCGAAACATACAGGGATCCCCTGTACAGCGCCGATATAATCAACGGTGCTCTGCTGATCGAAATAGGCGAGCGTGATATGGCGGGACTGCTGGTCAAACTTAACCGGTGTGATGGGCGTCGGAATCTTTTGGATCAGAGCAAGACTCTTTTCTCTGTACACCTCATTTGTATGGTTGATCATCTCTTCGAATGATGATCCGCGCAGACCTCTTGAATTCCATGTAGCCATTTAAAACTCCTTTTTGATGCAAAAAGCATCCATTGCTTTCAGAAAATCATCCGGAACGGGTGCTCTGAACGTTCTTCCGCTCAGATAAGCAAGTGACATACCCCGTGACACGCATTCATCGGGGAAGGTGATTTCATAAGCATGCAGCATATGACCTTTTCTGAAGGCGCAGCGTCCAGCGCCATATTTAACGTCTCCGATCAGAGGATGCCCGATCGAAGCTAAATGAGCACGGATCTGATGGCCTTTGCCTGTCAGAAGCTCTATACGCACGCAGGTTGCTGTTTTGCCGCTCAGGCTGTCTGTTCCGCATGAAAGGGGACAAACAGCCGTCCTGACCCGGCTGGCGCCTTCTGAGGGCTTCTGCGTGATGACGACCTTGTTGTTTTGTTTGTCTTTGACCCAATAACCATCGAGTAACCGTGATTCATTCATCTCGCCCTCGATCAATGCTATGTAATGCTTGCTCAAAACATGCTCCTTTGTTAAGGCATTGAGCTCCTGAAGTGAAGCCAGTGTCTTTCCGGCGATGACGATACCCGAAGTATTGCGGTCCAGACGCGATGCAAGTCCCGGGCGAAATGTTGCCATCTGCGAATCAGACAACTCTCCCATTGATCTCATATACGCGATGATCAGGTCGATAAGCGATTGATCTGAGCCTTTTGACTTCTGCGAAAGCATACCGGCAGGCTTGTTGACAATGAGCAGCCGGTCATCCTCATAGATCAGGATATCATCTAATGAAGCAGCATCAGGCAGATCAGTGTCTTCAGCTGTGTTTATTTCGAGCGAAGGTCCTCCGAATTTGCAGATCGTATCTTCAGACATATAGATCAGGATCGTATCTCCGGCCTGAAGGATCTCCTTGCCGCTGGCTTTATGACCGTTGAGCACAATATTCTTCTTGCGCAGCATACGATACAGAAAAGAATCCGGTGCTGTGCGCAGATATTTGGACAGAATTCTCGTCAGGCGCTGTCCTGTTTCATTGATTCCTACAGTAATCGTTCTCATAGTCAAACACAGTTCGTCAGGATGCTTTCAGCGATCAGATGGGTCGTCCGCGTGGCTTTATGATTAGCAGCGGAACTTTTTACCATTTGTTTGAATGTCTCATAGTCGGATAAGACCTTGATCGTGTATCCGTTATAACCTTTCTCATTTAAAAATGATTTGAGTGCTTTCGGAAGCATAGATGCCTTTTTATCCCGGACAGGTGAATAAACAAGAAGGCGGCCCTCTTCTATCACCATACAGTCGATAGGATAGACCGTTTTTTCAGTCGAATAGACAATATCATAGAGCATTTCCAGTTCCCCGGATAATGTCTTCAGCTCGTTCGCCTGTGCCAGCGGGATCGACGGATAAGGAAGCAAAGTCGTCAGGATACTGCACATTTTGGCAAAAGGAAGGACCGAAAGGATCGCCATGATCGTAAAGATGTTCTTTCTGCTTCCTGTGTGAATGTAACCGTATACGACGAGAAGGATGATAAAAGCAAGGATCGCTGCCGCCATGATGACAGTCGTGGTCTTATACCTCTTGCGGTCCCCGTAGATCCCTTTTTCTCTCCCTTTTGTCAGATTGTTATTTCTGAGTGACATGTACCTGTTGTTCCTCCTGATCTTTCAGCTCATCATGCGCCATCCGGGCAGCAGTTTATTCTTGATCCTCCTGCCCGCAATCGTTCCCCAGCCTGCCGGAAATCCATCTATCATGATCAGAACGGTCCCTTTTTCAGGAAGATGATCCTGATCGTTTACCGTTAACGACTCGCCTTTTAAATAACGTGCAACTCTCTCATCATGAAGAGGCAGATTCAGCGACGGTGCATACTCATCTTCTGTAAGGGTCATCGCATAGGCCTGACTCGGATTCAGACGGCCGTTCTTGATTTCTCCGAGCAGAATGCCTGCGCGCTTATATCGGAGAGCCGGCGGATCGGTGAACATCGGGGGAAGCTGCACGCGCACTGTTCTGCGCGCCTTACCGCTTCCTATCTCCTGCTCTGTTATGACAGGTCTGCAGTCAGTAGCCGCATTCTCTGATCTCGTTCCTTCCTTTTGCAGCAAAGCAGCAAAGTGTCCGTCGCCTCTGATGCGATGCGGAAATAGCCGTACAGTGTTTCTGATGCCTTCGGGATCATGCTGCGCAAATTGTGAAAAGCCATGAACAAAGCCATCGATCTGCGGCGTGGGAACAATGCGCAAAGAGGGGCATATCTCCAGCATATAGTCGACGACTTCCTCATCTTCCGCGGGATCGAAAGTGCAGGTTGAATATAGCAGCATACCGCCGGGCTTCAACATGGCAAGCGCCTCTTTTACGATCGACTTCTGGATCGGAGCAAAATAATCAGGTCCGTGTTCCAGCCACGCGCGGATCATACGCTCGCCTCTTCTGAACATACCTTCACCTGAACAGGGAGCATCGACTAGAATCTTATCAAAATACTCCGGGAATACCTCAGACAGACGAGCCGGCGTTTCGCAGGTGACGACAGTATTCTTTAATCCGAACAGTTCGATGTTTTTTAGCAGAGCTTTCGATCTGGAGGCGGAAATATCATTTGAAATGAGCAAACCTCTATCCTGGATATTCTGAGCCAACTGCGTTGATTTGCCTCCTGGAGCAGCGCACAGATCTAAAACGCGGTCTCCTGGCTCTACAGGCAGAAATGAAGCGGGAACCATGGCGGACGGCTCCTGCAGATAATAGAGACCGCAGCTGTAAAACGGATGTGATGATGGCCTTACTGAGGCGTTCTCTATATAAAACCCGTCCGGACACCAGGAAACTGGTTCCAGATCAAACGGAACCCGTGATGCAAGTGCCTCAGGACTTATCTTGGATCTGTTTACGCGAAGACCATTTACTGTAGGCTTTTCCAACGCCGCAAGATAATCACCAAGGTCGTTGCCCAGAAGGCTTGCCATTTTTTCGGTAAACTGTTTTGGTAAATCTGTCATCTGTAACGCTTTCTTTTAAAAAACCGCAAAAACAAAAGCGCTCAGCGTCTTGTTTCCGCGGTTTTGATAGTTTTAATCAAAAACAGGCAGATCAGATCTCGATGAAATCATCCTCAGGTTCTTCTGTGACAGCAGGCGGCTCCTCCCCTACAGTCTGCATCAGGCTTGGCTGCGGACGCTGCTGGGCCTGCTGATTGACTACCGGAGCCTGCTGACGTGAAGGAATCGTTAACTCAGATCGATTACGACGTACTCTCTCATAGTTCTCACGCAGCGTGTCAAGGAAACGATCCTGACGGGATGTGTAGCTTTCAAGAGCCTCGTGAAGAGTCATCTCTGCATCACTCATCAGATCATCAGTATACTCCAATGCTCCGATCCGGATATCATTGGCATCGATGGTTGCTTTGTCCAAAATCTCCTGTGCCTGTTCAGTCGCCTTAGTCAGAACACTGTCTGCCTGGGCATAAGCCTGCTGCATGATCTCGTGCTCGCTGACAAGCTCATTAGACTGGATCTTCGTCTCTTCAAGGAGCTTATCTGCCTTAGCCTGCGCATCTTCCAGGATAGCGTCACGGTTCGCGATAATCTTTTTATAGCGGTCGATCTCATCCGGAACTTTAAGACGCAGTTCGTTCAAAAGCTCATTCATGTGCTCCTTATTGACAATGATCTTGGTTGTCGAAAGAGGCTGTAAACGGCAATTTTCAATGTATTCTTCGATTTCTTCAATGATCTGTTCTATTCTGCTGTTCATATGGCGTGATAACTCCTTTCCCTTATCAGAACATCTCCCTCAATTGATCAGCTACCAGCGGTGGAACAAAATCTGAAATATCCCCGCCAAAGGACGCGATCTCCTTAACCATACTGGAACTCAAAAAGGCATATTTGATATTAGCCATGAGAAAAGTAGTTTCCAGTTCAGGACAAAGCTCATAATTGATCTGCGCCATCTGCAGTTCATACTCGTAATCCGTAACGGCGCGCAAACCCCTTATTATGATATTGGCATTTACCTGTTTTGCGAAATCAACAGTAAGCCCTGAAAATGATTCTACCCGGATCTTTGGATGCTCTGCGCCCAATGTATCCTGTAACATTTTAACACGTTCATCAGCAGAAAACAATGCTGTTTTATTGCTGTTATTCAAAACTCCGATGACTAATTCATCGACAATGCGCAGCGCTCTTTTGGCAATATCAATATGACCGTTTGTAACAGGATCAAAGCTGCCGGGGTAAATAGCTCTAATCATTTATTCGCACTCTCCTTTCGAAGAAAAACATGTTTGTTGCTCTTGTACAGCTTTTCCCGCACTATGCAAAATGATGCAGGGATCGATGCGGTATAATCAGTATCGATCAGAGCCTCAATGATGATCAAACCGTCATCAGCGAGAAGATGACCGGATTCAATCAAACGAAGCGCTTCAGATTCTAGGCCTTTCCCGTACGGCGGGTCCAGGAAAATAATATCAAAAGGGTCCATTTTGCGCAAGCGCATCAGGGCCTGCCGGTAATCACAATTCATGACATATGATGAATCCTGAAGATGGGTATGTGCAAGATTCTCATGAATGCAGGCGATAGATCGTTTGTCTTTATCGGCAAATGCACAGTACTCGGCGCCGCGGCTCAACGCTTCGATACCGATACCGCCGCTTCCGGCAAACAGATCAAGAAAACGGCTGCCCTCGATCTCGTTTTGAATCATATTAAAAAGAGTCTCTTTGATGCGGTCCGTTGTCGGACGTACATCAGATCCTTTAGGCGTTATGAGGCTCATCCGCCTGGCCTTACCGGCTATAACACGCATCGGTCAAAGTGTCCTTTCTGTTTCGGCCAGAGATGAATGGCCGCCACGCATAATCAGCTCTCTCAATAAACCGTTATTTGGATCTTGCAAAAGGGGATCACGCTCCAAGATCTCATCGGCGGCCTGAGATGCCTTCATCAGAATCTCATGATCCTGATAAATATCACCTATCTCGAAAGAAAGAAAACCGCTTTGAGTCAATCCGAAAAGATCTCCCGGACCGCGGAGTTTCAGATCCTGCTGAGCGATCTCAAATCCGTCGTTGCAGGTCCCGATCACATCGAGGCGCTCCTTCACTCTCGCATCCTCACGCCCCGTCAAAAAGATACAGTACGGTTGATCGTTGCCTCTGCGTATGCGACCGCGAAGCTGATGAAGCTGCGCAAGGCCGAATCTGTCTGCGTTTTCTATCAGCATAACAGTTGCATTGGGAACATTGATCCCCACCTCGATAACAGTTGTGGAAACAAGCACATCGATCTGACCTGCAGCAAAATCGGAAAGAATACGATCCTTTTCTTCACCGTTCATTCTTCCGTGCAGCATTTCAACACGTATCGCAGAACCTAAAGCACTGCGCAATGCATCGATGTAGGCTGTCACAGCCTGTCCGGCAACCGCTTCGCTCTCCTCTACGAGCGGGCAGATGCAATAAGCCTGTCTTCCCTCTTCGATCTTCTTTTTGATAAAGTTTAAAACTTTGCCTCTTTCAGAACTGTTCATCACAGCGTTTTTAACCGGCAGACGGCCTGACGGCATATCATGAATCGTCGTAATAGACAGATCCCCGTAAAGGATGATCCCAAGTGTGCGCGGGATCGGTGTCGCGCTCATCACGAGGACATGCGGTGATTTTCCGTCATTCCCTTTTTCTGCCAGCGCTGTTCGCTGACGAACGCCGAATCTGTGTTGTTCATCCGTTACGACAAGTGCCAGATTTGAAAAATCAGCACTTTTCTGGATCAATGTCTGCGTGCCCACAAATATCTGAGGACGACCATCTTTCATATGCTGATAGATGATTTTCTTTTCAGCTGCGCTCGTCTGACCAGTCAGCAGATCAACTCTGCAGCCGATCTGATACTTTTCAAAGAGTTCTGTCAGCGTTTTGTAATGCTGCAAAGCCAGAACCTGTGTCGGGGCCATCAGCGCACCCTGATATCCCGAATCGACAGCTGTCAGCAGAGACAGTATAGCTATGATCGTTTTGCCGCATCCTACATCTCCTTGGACAAGCCTCGACATCGCTTCCGCCCTGCTCATATCATTCAGGATCTCTTTCAGTGCATGGCTCTGACCTTCAGTCAAAGAATACGGTAATGAAGATAACAGCTTTTCTGTAAGGGCCCCGGGTCTAAGTGGAGATGCGCACAGAGACTCCTGCGAAGAACTGCTGAAGTAGCGCAGCCTCAGTATAAATGACAGAAACTCATCAAAGCACAGACGGGCACGTCCCTGACGGTACTGATCGTCCGTCTCGGGAAAATGGATATCATGATATGCCTCCCGTATATGGATAAGACCGTATTTCGAAAGAATTGAACCCTCCAGCGGATCTTCGAGCGAATCTGCATATGTGAGAGCCTGTCTGACGGCTTTTATATATGCCTGATTGGACAGACCGGCTGTTCTTCTGTACTGAGGCTGCATCGTATGCAGTTTCAAATTGTATTGATCCGCTGACCGGAAGATTTCAGGTTGCGTGATCGTCAGGCCGCGGTTTCCTAAGGAACAGACTCCGCGCAGGATCAGCGCCTGGCCGCTGTGCAGTGTTTTCCGCAAATATGGCTGTCTGAACCAGCAGACATTGACTTTTCCGGACAAGTCGGAAATGACCGTGCTGGTGACAGCCAGTTTCCGGTTGCGGCCGGATCTGATCGGAGCGCATATCGTACCGGTTACAGTCTGCTTCTCTCCTGCCCTGAGCTGAGAAATCGGTACGACATCTTCGTACCGGTCATAACTGCGCGGGAGCGTTTCGATCAGATCACGTATCTGATTTATGCCGCATTTGGCAAAAAGACCGGCCGTCTTTTCACCGATCCCGCTCAGAGCAGTCAGATCAGAGGAAAGACAAGCCGGTTTGGTTTTCGATACATTGTTCAATTTGCTTTGACCCTTTAATCGATCGCAAACAGGTAATAGTAAAGAGGCTGTCCGCCGTCATACAGATCGACATCTACCGAAGGATAAGACTCGCTGATACGCGCGACAAGTGCTTCGGCATCTTCTTTTTTAGTGTCACATCCTGCAAACACACTGACCACGCAGGAGTCCTCATCGATGTTACTGTCAAGGAGTCTGAGTGCAACATCGTTCATATCATGACCGGATGCTTTGATGCCGTCATCATCCAGGCCCATGATATCACCTTTCTTGATCTTGTGGCCGGAGATCTTGGTTGACCTCACAGCATAAGTGATCTCAAGACTCTTCGTATACGTTGCGCTCTCAGCCATAGCCGCCGCGTTCTCCTCCGGATCCAGAGACGGATCATGTGAGATCATGGCTGTGATGCCCTGGGGAATCGTCTTTGTCGGAATGACATAGACAGTGCGGTCTTCTGTCAGATCCCTTGCCTGATTCGCAGACATAATGATGTTTTTGTTGTTAGGAAGAATGTAGATCGGATCAGCCTTGATCGATTCGATCGCGCACATGATATCGTCAGTGCTGGGATTCATCGTCTGACCGCCCTCAATGACCACATCAACGCCCATATCTTTAAAGATCTTTGCCAATCCGGCACCGGAGACAACTGCAACAAAACCGGGACGTTTCTCTTCTTCATCGGTCTCGGCCACAGCCTCTTCAGCGGGCTTAGGAGCTTCTTTTTCCTCAATGGCAGGTTTCGGTTCAGGTACCGGCTCAACGACCGGCTCAGGCGCTTTCTGAGGCTCCTCGGCTGGTTCAGGGGTTTCATCGGAAGCCTTTTCAAGTTCCGCCTTTGTCACCAGCGTATTCTGATGTTCAAGACGCATATTGTCTATCTTGAGATTTGACAGCATACCGTAGGTCAAACCTTTTTGAATAGCCAGACCGGGGTCATTGGTATGGACATGTACTTTGATGATATCTTCATCCGATACACAGACGATCGAATCACCGATCGTTGCCAGGTAGGTCTTAAACTCATTTTCTGTTTCGATCGGTACTTCTCCCTCTGTTAATACAAGGAATTCTGTACAGTATCCGAATTTGATATCATCCGTAGAAATAGGCTTGCGGATATGCTCTTTAGGAATGACCGGTTCCTGATCCGGAGCGGGCTGCTTGGGCCGGCTTGCAACTGCCGGCATCTGACCAGCAACGATGCCGGGGATCGCCTCGTACATACCGCTCATGAAACACATCAGGCCTTCGCCGCCGGAATCGACTACGCCGGCTTCTTTCAGGACAGGAAGCATCTCAGGTGTCTTTTCCAGCGTTTCATAACCTGCGTCGATCACCTGTTTCAATAATGAGACAAGATCATATTCTTTTACAATACTATCGTCTTCTCCGTCTGTTTCAGTAAGCTCCAGGGCTTTGTCCGACATGGCTTTTACAACAGTCAGGATCGTACCTTCCTTCGGCTTCATGACGGCTTTGTAAGCTGTTTCAGTCGCTTTTGCCATCGCAACAGCCAGAACAGGCGCTTCAAGAGGTCTTTCTTCTTCACGTATGTTCTTGATAAATCCGCGAAGGATCTGTGAAAGAATAACGCCGGAATTACCGCGCGCACCGCGCAGCGAGCCGGACGAGATTGCCTTGCAGACCTGCTCTTTTGAAGCGTCATCAGGCAGAGCTGCGATCTCTCTTACAGCCCCCTGTAAAGTCATGGACATGTTCGTGCCTGTATCGCCGTCCGGTACAGGGAACACGTTTAACATATTGATCGTTTCTTTATTATCTTCAAGCTTCTGCGCACCTGCGATAAACATGGCGCGCATCAGGTTGACATCAATCACATTCAGTGCCAATTTTGACTTCCTCCTCATCGATCTTGACTGCTTCAGTCGATCACACGAACTCCTTCAACAAAAATACGAATCCGGGCAACGGGCATACCGGTGAATTTCTCAACCTGGTACTTCACGTTCTCGATCAAGTTTTCAGCAACAGTTGGAATATTGACACCGTAAACAGTGATGATATGAAAATCAATGTAGATCTCATTGTCGTCAGACATTACCACCTTCACACCGCGGGTAAGACTCTCTTTCTTTAAAAGCCTCACCAGTCCGTCTTTCATGCTGACGGCAGCCATACCGACTATGCCGAAGCATTCTACTGCTACGCTTCCGGCATATTTAGCAATAGCTTCAGGGCGGATGCTGATCGTCCCAAGATCATTATTCATGCTACCCTTCATGATTAACCTCCTAACGGTAAATCCTACAACGTAATATTATAATCTTTCGGACTGACTGATGCAAACTATCAGTTTCTGAAACTGTGTATAGGAGCAGGTATGCGACCGCCTCTGTCAACAAATTCACTGCAGTCACAGCGGTTTACAGGCATAACGGGCGCATCTCCGAGCAAACCTCCGAAATGAGCAAAGTCTCCCACTTTTTTCCCTATCACGGGAATGATCCGCACGGCCGTCGTCTTTCCGTTAACCATACCGATCGCCATTTCATCGGCAATAATGCCTGCTATGGAAGTTGAAGGCAGGTCGCCGGGAACGGCGATCATATCAAGCCCGACAGAGCAGACGCATGTCATCGCTTCGAGCTTTTCTATTGTAATATTCCCCGCCTCAGCAGCTTGAATCATAGAATGATCTTCGCTGACTGGTATAAAAGCGCCGCTCAAGCCCCCTACATTAGATGCAGCCATCACGCCGCCCTTTTTAACCTGATCATTGAGCATGGCAAGTGCTGCCGTCGTACCGGGAGCTCCGGCACTCTCGAGTCCCATTTCCTGCAGGATATCAGCGATGCTGTCACCTACAGCCGGTGTAGGAGCCAGTGAAAGATCAACGATACCGAATGGAATATTCAGTTCTGCACTGGCGCGTGCAGCTGCCAGCTGACCGATCCTCGTGATCTTAAAGGCGGTCTTTTTGATCACATCGCACAGTTCTCTGAAATCTTTTCCGTGCGCTTTAGTGAGTGCATGACGCACCACACCGGGACCGCTGACACCGACATTGATGACACTGTCACCCTCTGTCACTCCTAAAAAAGCACCGGCCATAAAAGGATTATCATCTGGAGCATTACAGAGCACTACAAGCTTTGCGCAGCCGATCGAATCCTGATCTTTGGTCAGCTCAGCTGTCTCGCGAATCACGTCTCCCATCATACGGACGATATCCATATTGATGCCGGTTTTTGATGATCCTGCGACAACAGAAGCACAGACACGTTCTGTTGAAGCAAGCGCTTCAGGAATTGAACGGATAAACATCTCCTCCCCTGCCGTCATATCTTTTGACACAAGAGCGGAGTATCCGCCGATAAAATTAACACCGATCTCAGTCGCCGCTTTATCCAGCGTCTTTGCGATGCGGACATAATCCGAAGGCTTGCGGCACGCCGATGCCCCGATGATGGACGCAGGTGTGATCGACACACGCTTATTGACTACAGGGAAGCCGAACTCAGCTTCTATCTTGTCACCGACACATACAAGATCATGTCCGAGTTTCACGATTTTATTCTGAATATTATCGCAGAGTCGATCCAGAGAATCACTTATACAGTCGATCAGACTGATCCCGAGCGTGATGGTTCGGACATCGAGATTCTCGGATTCGATCATATGATTAGTTTCGGATACTTCAAACAGATTAATCATGTGAACAGCTCCTTTTAGATGCGGTGCATCGATTCGAAAATCTCTTCTTTCTGACAGTGGATATCCATTCCCAGCTGGCGTCCGAGTTTCTTGATATCTTTTGAGACTGACGCGAACTGATCATCGATTGATGTGGCATCGATGACCATCATCATATTGAAATAGCCGTCCACGATCGTCTGGGAAATGTCGAGGATGTTGATTCCGCGATCAGCTAGATAGGTGCAGATACTGGCAATGATCCCGACCGAATCCTTGCCGACTACTGTAATGACTGCTCTTTTCATAAATCATGTCCTTTTTTAATGTTGCAAACACAAGTACTTGTGTCATTATATCATTAAGTCTTCAGCCAACACAAGATTTTATACGAAACGTAAAAATTATCCTTGCATCAGGAAATCTTTTCTGATAGAATAGTGACGTTGTCGGATGACAACTCTCAGAATGAAGCCTATTGGAGGAGGTGTTAACCGTGGCTAAATGCGAAATCTGCAATAAGAATGTCCACTTTGGAAATAACGTGAGTCACTCTCACCGTAAATCTAGAAAAATGTGGAAGCCCAATGTCAAGTCTGTTCGCGTTAAGACTGAGGGCGGCGGAACGAAAAAGATGAATGTTTGCACCGCCTGCCTTCGTTCCGGTAAAGTTGAACGGGCATAATCAATTAAGCAATAAAAAACCCAGGCTGTTAAAGCCCGGGTTTTTGTTTACTCTTCTATGACGTCCTCTCCATCTTCCAGAGCACGGTCAAGCGTCTCCGATATCTCATCTTCCGTGATCGGATGCGATCTGGCATCGATACGGTCAAAGATATCCGGCACAAGATCCATGATCTTCGTGATCGTATCCTGTTTCTTGATATTGACAAGTCTGGTCTTTCCGTTCTGAATCACCAATATCGAGCTGGGGATCATCTTGGCGCCAACTCCGCCTGACTTCTTGCCCCTGGAGTCCTGGGCCAGAACACCCGTTCCCATTGCGAAAGACACTTCCATCAGCAGTATCAGCGTCATCCCGTCAACATATATGGGATCACCGACTACTGTCTTGGAAGAGACAACATGATCGATACCGTCAAACATAGATCTTACCGCACCTGTGAATCCGTTTTTATTTCCGTTATTATCTTTATTATTACTCATGCAGCCTCTCCTTCCTTGATGACTTCCATGGAATGATCCATTTTCTTTTTGAAAGATTTAAAATCTTTGATCGTTCTCCATAAATTGATATCTAACAATAATGGCAGAGCAAAAACAACTAAACTTCCGATGCGCAGCTTTCCTTTTATATCTCCATTCAGATTGACAATATCCTGATCAAAACAAAGCTCAGGCAATTCGATTCGGTCAATATGCGGATAGATAGCGGATAAAACAGCTGAAAGTCTGGCGGTTGTGCACGGATCGTCAAACCCAAGCTCTCCTTTGATCATGACCCGCGAAGGCAGCAGTTTATGTCCCAGCTTTTTAATGCGTTTTATAAAATGCCTTGCAATCTTTCTGTGGCTCTTTTCTGTAAGAAATGCCAGGATCTCTTCTTTCGCAAATCTGATCTCATTTATCGTATCATAGATTCTGTCAAAAGTGAATCGACCTTTCTTCTTTGACTCTTTGGCTCCGGATGATTTCTCTTTTTTCTTTCTCTTTTCTTTTTTCTTTTGCTTTTCTTCGTCCTCCAGCAACTGTACCGGTTTTATCTTATCCTCTTTCTCTTCCTCTTCAGTTTTTGAAACAGCTGTGTTTTCTGACTTTTTCTCTTCTTTCGTTTTGGGAGATTCCTCTTTTTCTTTTTTCGTTTCTTTCCTGTCTGTCTCCGGTTCTTCATCATCGCCTGTAAGCGGGAACTTCTTCCATGCGATCCTCAAACGCGCATCAAATTCTTTATGCTCCAGCTCACACATAAACTTGATGAGTTTCAGAAGCCAGCTGGCGTTGGCCTCCAGCGTCAGCTCATTCAGATCTTTCGTCACATGGAACATAGCGCGGTACCTGAGCGGCACAAGCGTCACGATCAGGAGGATCAGCACAATAAAAGCCAGGATGCCCAGAAGGATCCATCCAAGTACTTTCAGAATTGTCAGAAGAATGGTCAAAGCCATGTGATTACTCCCGTCGGCGTATCTTCAAGCAGTTGACATACGAATCGTTTAAGGTCGATCGAACCGGTAGCAGCAATAGCGTCCTCAGTCATTCTCATGATCAGATGCTCCGCTTCTTTCCTGCTCTCGGCAAATCCGATAACCACAAGCTCATCCGTCGGATAACAGGGCTGATAGAGCTGCCGGCATTTTATGATCTCTATCTGATCATCAGCGCGGTGGTTCAGGACGATAACATGGAGATTCCCGACATTTTCCTGCCGGCTGATCTGCTGTTTGAGATCAGCTCTTTTATATTTTAATTTGTCGGTGGTATACACCTTTTCCATGATTCTCATCATTATGACCTCTTATTGATTATAATAAGCGTCAAAAACACTTTTTGCAACGGCGATAGCAGTCGCTCCGCTCTGATCGGCACTCTCTATGACTACCGCAACAACGATATCAGGATGATCAACATTGGCATAACCGACAAACAATGAATGACTCTTGTTTTTATCGCTTGAATACTCGGCTGTTCCTGTCTTGGCTGCAGCTGTATAAGACCCCGAATTGAGTGCGCGGCCCGTACCGTCAGTTACCACAGAGCGCATATACCGTTGTAATACAGCAGCCTCTTCAGCAGAGAGAAGTTGCTTGTATGATTTAGGCGAGTATTTTTTGACGTTCTTATTCTGATCATTATTTATCTCTGTTACGAGATATGGCTTCATGAGCAGTCCGTCATTTGCGACAGCGCATCCGATCAAGGCAAGATGATAAGGACTGATCTGGGTATTTCCCTGTCCCATGGCCGTCATCATCATTTCACCGGGTCCGGTATCTTTGTCTACAACAAATTGACTCTTCTTCGCAGGCAGCTGACTGGGAAGTTTCTTGTTGAACAGCAGAGAATCTGCTGTTGTTCTGTATTTTGCCGGATCTAAGTGAAGACCGATATTAACAAATGAAGCATTGCATGAATTGGCAAATGAACTCTCGAGATCTTCCATCCCATGTGCGGCGCCGTTATAACAATGAATGGTCGTGTCACTGTAGGTATAAGAGCCGTTGCATTCATAAGCATAATTGACATCAGTGCCGTTTTCACGCAGGTATTCAAGCGCTGTCACGATTTTAAACGTGGAACCGGGTGCGTAAGCGCCTTGCGTCACACGGTTTAGTAAAGCACTGTTCGGGTCGCTGTTCAATTGATCCCATTGTTCTGAAACAGACTCGGGATCGAATGTCGGATTCGAGTACATAAGCAGAACCTTGCCCGTATCCGGTTCTATTGCGACAGCTGCGCCTTTATTGGAGCCCAGAGACTGCGCCGCTGCTTGCTGAAGATTAGTGTCGAGCGTTGTGACGACCGTATCTCCCGGATTCTTTCGGCTTTGCAGATCATTCTTAAGCTGTTCCAGATATGATGCATGTGAAGTAAGAAGCTCAAAGTTAAACACCGATTCAAGGCCGGCCTTGCCCTTGGTATCATAGCCGACAACATGCGCGAACAGGCTTCCGTACGGGTAGCTGCGGTACTGTTCTCCGTTATCCGTTGTAACTGTCTCGGCAAGCACCTGCCCGTTTCTGTCTACAATGGGACCGCGCGCGATGTGCTCGGCCATCGAATCCAGACGGGCATTATGCGGGTCACGAATGAACGAGCGCGCTCTTACCTGATTAAAATAGACAAGATAAGCCATCATGCAGATGAACAACGCGACGAACCCGTATGTCAGGGCTGTCAGCTGGCGATTTCGTTTTCTCCTCGCTTTTTCTTTCGGAGACGGAGGAAGCTTTTCCTCCTGAAAATCATCCAGATTCTCAGGTCTGCGCACTTTTTTCCTCCGAACACGTTGTTGGGGACGCTGCGGCGCCGGGCGCACAGGGATAGTGCCGGGTTCTTCGACCTGGCTGATGATATTTTCTTCTAATGATCCGTCATAGACTTCACGATCCTGATTAAAGTCAAGGATCTCAATATGAAAATCATCTGGATCTTTGCCTTTTTTTCTCAATGATCTTTTCCTCATCTTCACGCAGCAGGTAAAGTCCCTGCACGATTGCAAACATCACCATTGTACTGATCAGCGAACTGCCGCCGTAGCTCACCAAAGGAAGCGTGACTCCTGTAGAAGGAATGAACTTGATCACGCCGCCAATATTTAAGAAGGTCTGGGCAATATAACAGGTTCCCAGTCCCAGGGCAATCAATTTATAAAACACAGAGCGAAACTTCATCGCAATATTTAAAAACATGATATAACAACTCAGACAGATCAGGATCAGGCACAGGCCAAAGAACACGCCCAGTTCCTCGCACAGAGCAGAAAAGATAAAATCGCTCGTGGCCACAGGAATGGTTTCGGGCATGCCCTGGCCTAATCCCATACCAAACCACCCGCCTGTTCCTATCGCAAACAGAGACTGAGCGACCTGATAACCCTGCGGATCATAGTTGCCGAGAGGATCCTTCCAGGCAATGACACGGTCACGTACATGCGAGAATAAATGATAGGCTGCGATCGCGGCCAGTGACCCGACTAAGAGACCCGCAATCGGATATAACGCTTTTCCTGATGCCGCGTACAGCATGACAAGATAGACAACAAAGATAATCAGCGCTGCGCCGAGATCCTTGGAAATGACAAGAATCAACACATGAAGTGCGGCAACAGCTGTGGTAATACATACATTCCTGAAATCATGCTCACGATATAAACTTGCGGCCACGAAAAAGACAAAAAGGAGTTTGACAAATTCAGATGGCTGAATATTGATCGGCCCAAGCGAAAAACCGAGTTTAGCGCCATTGCTGATTCCGCCGGCTACTAAGACTGCCATTAGCGAAATGATCCCGACTCCTCCGTAAAGTATCTTAAGATCAGCCAGAGAACGTACTTTCCTGATGATGACCGGTACAACCAAACTGACGATCAGCGCAGCGCACATAAAGACGAACTGGCGAATGCCCTGGTTGAACCGGAGTCTGGTGATCATGATCAGTCCTATTGCCAGAAGCATCAGCATATGATTGAGAAGCACACGTGCAATACGCGGATAAAGCGTGGTATATAAAATGATTGCAGACAAAAAGAAAACGACCTGCAGTCCATAAAAGATAATCATCTCTTTGCTCGGATCCTCAAGGTAGAGAACAAAGAAACAAATGAAATGAAACAGGATCGTCAGGACGTTTTGTTTTGCATACAAAGAACGCTGTCTTCTCTCCTCGTCATAAGTAAAAACGAGAAAGCTGTACAGCGTGTACAGAATAATGATCAGAATGATCATATATTTCGAAAAATGAATGATCAGATTACTCATAGAATTCCCTTATCCCAATGTCCTTTGGTATAACGATAAGAACATGTCTCACACTCCCCGGTAAATAAACCCAGAACTTCACGGATGAGGTCAGGCGATTCTGTTGTGAAATCAAAACGATAACCTGTTCCGTTCAGCTCTTTCAGAGCTGCAAGCCTGGTGTGCAAAGAAACAGGCACGGAATTATACAAGATATTATAACAGGAATCGCATCTGTTTTGAACTCTAAACTTCTCTCCTTTCCTGTCGGTCATAGTGGAAAAACCGCTCGAGTGCGCACAGCCTGAACTGTTCTTTTTTATACACTGAGCGCTGATCATACGCGGTACAAATCCGTAGACAAGTACTTCACGTTCAAATGATGACAGGCTTACATCGCGCATGATCTCGTATTCTGTATCTCTTATATCTTTATGATGCAGCTCCAAAGGATAACAGCACCCGTCGATTCCGTTCTCGGCTAAAAACCTTACAGACGCACTGTTAAAGGCATACAGAAGAAAATCAGCCTTCATGGGAACAGTGAGCCCGTTCTCTTTCATATATGCAGCTTCATCAATTGAACGGATCAGTACGCCGTCAGTACGATTCAGATATTCGATCCATTCTTTATCAAACACTTCCGGAACGAAGTCTGTCTGCCCGTCAAAACGGACCATATGCGGCAACGCCACTGTAAGTTTCTTAGGACGATCGGATCGATGCGCCATCCGGATCAAACTGTCAAGTTGATTCGGATCATGAAGCCACGAACTCTCAACTGAGATCTCTGTAATATGCGTATTATGAATGACTGCTTCGAACTGATCATGATTTGAGACCAGCACATGCACTTCCCGGTCTTCCTTCGAACACATGTCCCCTTCAACAGCCTCTCTCGCTCTCTCACAGGCGTTTAGAGAAGCTTTGCGCTTATACGCCAAAAGGAGTTCATCCTTGAGTGATTTGAGTGCAAAACGGCGCATCTGATTGAGCTCCCCGACCGGAAGAAATGACTTCTCTTCGATTTCTGCATGTGACCAGCTGATGCAGAAAGGATCACGGTCTGTCCTTGATAGTCTGTCTGTCACATCTTCGTATCTGAGCGGCGCTTTTAAAGCTTCCTGTACAGGCATACGGGAGCTTACTGTTATCTTGGCGTTGCCGGCAGAATACGAAAGCCTGGCAGGAACACCCTCCCTGATCAAGACAGATGCACTTACATGAACTGGGGGCACAACAAAACGAGACGGCGATTTGTTTTCTTTGCTGCCAGCGCGGAAAGAAGGATCATTTTTGGTAATCATAGAAGGGCCGTTACGACGGTCATAGTATCCCGATCCGGTCAAAGTCCTTGAATAAGACGCTAACAGATTAAGATCTTTTTGAGAGACAACAGGATCTGAAGCACTGTCGTTTTCTAATTGTTTTAAATAGAGATCAGTGTACTTGCGGTAAAGTGATGTAACCGTATAGACATAATCTGCACTCTTCATACGGCCTTCTATTTTGAAAGATACAACACCGGCGCGAATGAGTTCAGGAATCCGTGTGATCATGGACAAATCCTGCATGCTCAGCCAATAGCAGCTGTCATGATCTCCTTCATTTCTGTAAGAAAGCCTGCATGGCTGCGCGCATCGTCCCCTGTTGCCGCTGCGGTTGCCCAAAAAGCTGCTGAACAGGCATTTCCCGGAGTATGCGTAGCACATAGCGCCGTGAACAAACGCCTCGATCTCCATTTCCCCCGAGGAGGTCAGTTTCTCTATCTCATCCAGTGAGAGCTCGCGGGCAGGAATCACGCGTTTGATGCCATAATCCTTCAGCAGTTTCATACCGGCATACGAGGCGATGCTCATCTGTGTGCTTGCATGAACAGGCAGATCCGGAAAATTCTCACGCAGCGCTTTACAGAGCCCGAGATCCTGCACGATCACAGCATCCAGTCCTTGTTCATATAGAGGGAGAAGCCAATCCAGACACGGCTGCATTTCACTTTCTTTCAGCAGAATATTGACTGTCAGATACAGCTTACGACCCAGCAGATGCACATAGTCGATCGCCCTGATGAGCTCATCCTGATCAAAGTTATGAGCGTAGGCGCGTGCACTGAATTGATCGCCGCCTACATAGACCGCATCAGCACCTGCTGACATGGCTGCTTCGAGACATTCAAACGAACCTGCCGGTGCAAGGATTTCAACTTTTCGTCTGTCCATAATCCAAAAATACCCATCAAAAAAGGAACTTCTGCTTGTGATCGAAGTTCCTTTGTCGTATACACATTAACATCGGTATTGGAACCGATCAGTTTCTGCCTTTGCTGTTTTTGATCTCTGTCTCGAGCTTGACGATCTTCATCTGAAGATTGTTGTTCTCTTTTTTGACGCGATCAAGATTCTTCTCAGCATTCTCGCACTTAATCTGAACTGAGATCAGTTCATGTTTGAGATCATACATTTCTTTATCTTTGATCTCCAGATCGCCTTCCAGCGAGCTTGCCTGCTTCTTTGCTTTAAAGTAATCATCGGCCACATTAAGAGCAAGGAGAACACTGCGTGCGTCAGCGCTCTGTTTACGATAACTGTCGCTCTGTGCGCACTCTTCCATCTTGTGATTCAGATATGAGGAAATCTTTTGAAGATACTCCTCACTCTCAAAACCGCTTAATGTAAATACCTTTCCACCAATTAAAGCCTCAGTTTGATTTTTAGATGAAGCCATACCCAGTTCTCCTTCCTGCTGCTAACGTGTAATCATATCAAGGCTAAAGTTACACACATATACATAAATACTATATCACAGAACGAATAAGAATACCACAAAAAACTGGGAAACCTGTTGCAGGTTTCCCAGTAAGAATGATGAGTGAGAATAATCAGCGCTCTTCTCTGAAGTATGGTATACCCAATGACTCGGGCGGCTGATTCTCTTTTTTCTTCCTCATGCTCGTTGCTACGAGAACGATGATCGTAACAACGTAAGGAATCATCTTGTAAAACTCTTTAATCGCCTGATTGGCTCCGGTAGGAATATACAGATACAGGATGTACAATGCACCGAACAGAATTGAAGCAAAGACTCCTATATTCGGACGCCATATTGTGAAGATAACAAGAGCGATCGCAAGCCATCCTCTGTCTCCGAATCCTTCGTTTGACCAGACACCTGAAGCATAGTCCATGATGTAGAACAGTCCGCCAAGTCCGGCGATCATACTGCCGATACAAGTAGCAAAATACTTATATCTTCCGACATTTATACCGGCCGCATCAGCTGTCGCCGGATTCTCGCCGACAGCGCGCAGGTTCAGCCCGTGTCTGGTATGGCGCAGAATATACGCGGCAACAAAGGCAATAATAACAGATATATAAACCAAAAAGCCGTAATTCAGGAACATTCTGCCGAACCATCCAAGATTCTTAGCGAACGGCAGTTTGTGTACAAAGCAGCCGTGTGTGGCGGAAAGAGCGATGGAGGGAACTTCGGAACCTGTAAGCTTGATCAGCGAACCGCCGAAAAAGTTACCAAAGCCTACACCGAAGGTCGTCAACGCAAGACCTGTCACGTTCTGATTCGCCCGAAGGGAAACTGTAAGGAATGAATAGATCAATCCCATAACCAGGGATCCGATCAAACAGCATACCATAGGAATCAGAATCCCGAGGAATGTATTGATAGGCTTATCAGCTGCTTTAAGTGACTGCTCATAGAAGAATGCTCCTATAACGCCGCTGATCGCGCCGACATACATGATACCGGGAATACCAAGGTTAAGGTTACCGGATTTCTCAGTGATCGTCTCGCCGGTACTTCCACAAAGAAGCGGGACACTTTGAACAACTGCTCGCGGGAAAAATGATACGATATCAAACATGTCTTACGCCTCCTCTCTGTGCTTGTTATGTTCCAGCTTGTAACTGACAAAGAACTCACATCCTATCAGGAAGAAGATGATGATGCCTGTCAGGATATCGCTGAATGAATGGTTCAGATAGAACCGGCTGGCGATCTCCTGCGCACCATTGCCCATGAAGGCAATAAGGAAGCTCGTCAAAATCATAAGAATAGGATTGAATTTTGCCATCCATGCAACCATAACGCCGGTAAACCCTCTTCCGCCTGAAAGAGTAGTCGTAATGGTATGAGCGGAACCGGCTACAAGCAGGTATCCGATCAAACCGCAGAGCGCTCCGGAAATAGCCATTGTTCTGACAAAGACATGTTCGACTTTAATTCCGACATAGCGCGCGGTCCGTTCGCTCTCACCGACAACAGCGATCTCATAACCCTGCTTGCTGTATTTCAGATAGAAATACATGAAGATAGTCAATGCAGCCACTACGATAATTGTCAGAAGGTACTGCTGATCTGCGATCTTCGGAAGCCAGCCGGCCATCGTGTTCTGATTGATAACGCCGATCTTTCCGGATCCTTTAGGCACTTCCCAACGAATAGTGAAATAAGCGGTGATCTGAATTGCCACGTAGTTCATCATCAAAGTAAACAGGGTCTCATTGGTGTTCCATTTTGCCTTGAAGAAAGCAGGAATCATACCCCAGATGGCACCTGCAGCCATTGCTGCGACCAGCATCAGGATCAAAAGCAATGCGTTGGGAATTTCAGGATGATTGTGCATGACGGCACCGGATGCCATACAGCCGATCAGAACCTGTCCCTCACCTCCGATATTCCAGAAGCGCATCTTATATCCGGGCGTCAGCGCGAGGGAAATACCAAGCAGGATTGCGAGAGCATGCAGCATCACCCAGGTTTTGCGTTCAGTTCCAAAGTTTCCCTCAAACATCGTCGCATACACCTTGATGGGGTTCAGCCCAGTGATCAGCGTCGTCAGGATCGAGCAAACCACAAGCGCCAGAACTAAAGCTCCGATATGAATCGCAATGCTCTGCCACAGCGGGATCTCACCGCGTTTGACAATGTGGAAGAAAGGTGTTTTTGTCTTTTTATTCATTTTCTTCACCTCCCTCTCCGTGCAGACTGGTCATGTAAAGGCCGACCTCATTCTTATCTGTTTTTCTTGCATCTAAGATACCGCTGAGTTTCCCGTCGCAAAGAACAACGATACGGTCAGCCAACTCGATCAGAACATCCAGATCTTCGCCGACATAGATCACGGCGACACCTTTTTTCTTCTGCTCATTGATCAGATTATAAATCGTGTAAGATGAATTGATATCCAGGCCACGTACGGCATAAGCTGTCATGAGCACACGCGGTGTCTCAGCGATCTCACGGCCTACAAGCACTTTCTGTACATTACCGCCTGACAGACGACGGACAGCCGTGGAGATGCCGGGGGTAACGACTTCAAGTTCATCTACTACCTGTTCGGCCAGCTTCCGCGGTGCTTTGCGGTCTGTAAAGGGAGATTTCCCAGCGCGGAATGAACGAAGCATCATATTGTCAGCAAGATCCATGTTTCCGACAAGGCCCATGCCGAGACGATCCTCAGGCACAAATGAAAGAGTGATGCCCTTTCTCCTGATCTTGTTCGGATCCTGATTAAGGAGCTCCTCTTCTGCGCCGTCTTCATTAACGTACATGATGCTGCCTTCTTCTGTGACCTGTAAGCCGGCGATGGCTTCAAGCAGTTCTTTCTGACCGCTGCCTGAAATACCGGCAATTCCCAGCACTTCTCCTCCGAGTGCTTCAAATGAGACATGATCCAGTTTTAACACGCCGTCTTCCGAACGAACTGTAAGATCTTTGATCTTCAGGCGCGGATCCTGGCCTACCGGATCAGGCCGGTCAATATTGAGCGATACCTGTCGGCCGACCATCATGTTAGTCATCTCCTGCGTCGTACTCTCAGAGGTCTTCAGGCTTCCGATAAATTCTCCATGGCGCAGGACATCCACATAATCTGAAATCTCTTTCACCTCATTAAGCTTATGTGTGATGATAATGACTGCTTTTCCATCAGCTTTCATGTTGCGCAGGACGTTAAACAGGCTATTGGTTTCCTGCGGCGTCAAAACAGCAGTAGGCTCGTCGAGAATCAGAATATCAGCCTTCCTGTACAGAACTTTGATGATCTCAACTGTCTGTTTCTGCGAAACAGACATGTTATAGACTTTCTGATACGGATCTAACTCAAATCCGTATTGATCACAGATATCCTTAACTCTCTGTGCAGCTTTCTTGAGATCGAGTTTTCCTTCTTCTTTCAGCCCCAGAATGATGTTCTCGGTAGCTGTCAGCACATCGACCAGTTTGAAATGCTGATGAATCATACCGATACCAAGATCCAATGCATCTTTGGGTGAACGAATGACAACTTCTTTTCCATCGACGAAAATCTGACCGTCATCAGGAAAATAGATGCCGGACAACATATTCATCAAGGTTGTCTTACCGCTTCCGTTCTCCCCAAGAAGTGCCAGAATCTCACCGCGGAACACATTGATCGATACATCTTTATTTGCGACCACTGCACCGGAGTTAAAGGTTTTGGTGATATTCCTCATTGCTACAGCAGGCACTTGTTGATCCAAACCGCTCACCTCCTTGTTTACAAGTTCTAATAAGTGTTTCAGGTTATAATGAAAGGTCCCGATCATACGACCGGGACCTTCTTACTTAATCTCAGTTACGCATAGACAAATTTATTCAATTTGAACTAGCGATTAGTAAGCCTCGTCCATAAGAGTGATGCCATCGATTCTCAGATCGAAGTACGGAGCTGAACGATACTCAGACTCGTGGAAGTAACCGTCAGAGATAACTTCTGTATCCGGTGTGTAGTCAGCATCAGAATCGACGTCGGCCTGATAGGAGTCAAGGGTCTTACCGTCAACTGTGAATGCAGCTGTATCAAAGACATGCAGTGAACCGTCCTCAAGAGCAGCCTTGACCTTATCCATCTCTTCCTGTGTTCCCTCAGCGGCAACATCTTCGTTGAGCTCTGTCAGGAGGACTGACTCTGTAGCGATCGTTCCTGTCCAGTCAACATCGATCGGATCACCCTTCTGTACACACTCGATCGCATAGACAAAGTACGGTGTCCAGTCAATACGTGAAGAAATGATGTAGGTGTTCGGGCCAACACTCTTTGTTGATCCGTTATAGGAAACATCCGGTACACCAGCGTTTTCGCAGGCTGTCGGAGCACCCATGGAGTCAGCATGCTGGCTGATCAGTGCACATTTGTCATCGATGAGCTTCTGAGCTGCTTCCTTCTCAGCTGTCTCATCATACCAGGAACCGGTGAATGTAACTTCCATCGTAGCTGACGGGCATTCATGACGAGCGCCAAGGAAGAATGATGTGTAACCAGAAACCACTTCTGCGTATGTGTAAGCACCGACATAACCGATCTTAGCTTCATCTTCTTTGATGTCGCCGTTTTTGATCATCTCGTTGAGCTTCATACCGGCAGCAACGCCAGCCAGGAAACGACCTTCATAGATCGAAGCAAATGCGTTGTGATAGTTGTCCAGTCCCTCTGTATGAGCTTTGGTACCTGTAGAATGACAGAACTGAACTTCCGGGAAATCCTTAGCAGCCTGGATCATATAATCCTCATGGCCAAAGCTGTCTGCAAAGATGATGCTGCATCCGCTGTCTGCAAGATCAGCTGCGGTGTCGTAGCACTCCTGGCCTTCCGGAACGTTGGTCTTAAGAATAACGTTCTCTTCCGGGATACCAAGCTGTTTGCCGGCTTCCTTCGCTGCGTTAATGAAGTTCAGGTCATAGGTTGAGTTCTCATCATGCAGGAAAATAAATCCTACTTTAATGCTATCTGCATCATCCCCACCCTTATCTGAGGATCCGCCGGAACCACCACAGCCGGCAAATAATGCCGCCACCATGGCTACGCATGCAAGAATTGCCAACCATTTTTTCCTCATAACAAATTCCTCCTTTGAAATGATTACTGCGGGATCTTCATGATGGAGAATCCCTTATTTTTCCTACGGTATTAATTATAAAATGATTATAAGGTAATTACAATATTTTTTTAATAATTCTGATATGAGTATTTGTCCTGCGATGATCAGCATTGACAAACAAAAGAGACAGTACATTGCAACGTACTGTCTCTCAGTAAACTATAAATCTCTGTTTTAAACCAGATCGCTACTCTTCATCCGGCTGATAGACAAGCGGGGTCCTCAGATAGCGGAAACCGACATCGTATGCCCTGTCAACAGCGACATTGTCATCGCCTGCATTGCAATGGATGGCAAGCCAGTTTCCGTCCTGATCGCGTCCGATCAGAATACCGACATGATTGATCGAACCGGCAGAGGGAACACGCAGGAAAACAAGATCACCGATCTGGGCTTCCTCATCACTGACAGCTTCACTGGTCACCCACTGTGATGCAGTTCCCTGCCCCAGAGACATGCCTTTATCAATATTGTTCAAACCGTTGATAAAGCTCCAGGATACAAAACCGCTGCAGTCCATTCCGTAAAGCTGTTCTGTTCCGTAATCACTGCACCCGCTGCTGGTTACGATCTGCGGTGTAGCCCAGTAAGCATTCCATCCGAGCGAGTTGAATTTACCGCCCCAGAAATAATGGATCTTGCCATTAAGAGACTGAGCAGAAAGAACAACAGATTTGCGTTGATCGGAAAGCGGTACGGCTTCATAGTCTTCGTCGTCAGCATGCTCTTCTGTTTCTTTCTCAATACGCTCTTCATCCTGGGCATTGATCGCAGCCAGTGTCAGCTGTCTGGAACCGGTCTGAACAGCACACATCATCAGATAATCCGGCTCGGTATAGCGCTCAAGCAATTCTTTAAGCTTCAGTGCTTCCGTCCCGTTCTCAAAACGGTCTGCCATATAATCCTCAATTGTTCTGCATGTCCATGTTGTCGGATATACTTCGATTATTTCTTCCGGATCGTCTTCGGAGAAAAGCTCCTTGACTTCATCTTCTGTTTCCACTTCGTTCATATCAGCAAATATCTCGGCTAGTGCAGGCTTGGAAGTTTCATTAAATACAACCTTTTTGGCACCGGCTTTGAACTGCTTGCTGACATAGATGGCCAGAATATCGGGCCAGTTTGTATAGTGGAAAGAAGCTATCTCTGCTTGACCTTCGAGAGGTTCTTCTTTTTCTTCTATCTGTTCTTCTTCATCTTCGT
>JAFWDW010000026.1 GCA_017515965.1 Lachnospiraceae bacterium | reverse complement strand
TGAATCACATGACGAGAAACCGACGAACAGTTTTCTGTATTCACTGGTCATGGACACCTATTCATTTAATTATGCCGGCAATGCCTACAGCGAAATGCCGATCAATCAGCAGATCTTCCTGGCTCAGTTTGAGACGATCAAGAAAATCGCCGCTAATGAATCCTGTGTGATCCTGGGCCGGTGTGCCGATTACGCACTTGAGGAGATGGAAGAGTGCACGACAGTCTTCTTGTGTGCGGATTACGAGGACCGTCTGGCTTTTGCTTCTGAGCATTTCGGACTTTCAACTCAGCAAGCTAAAGAAAGGATCAAAAAAGAAGATAAGTCCCGTTCGTCCTACTATAATTTCTATACCGACAAAAAATGGGGGAGTGCGGCCGGGTATGATCTGTGCCTGAATACAAGTACACTTGGCATCGACGGCACTGCAGAAATGATCGAAGCCTACGTAAAGAAGAGATATCACATCTGATATAAATGTTAAATATTTAACATAAGGAGAGAAGAAGATAAGCCTGGCAGTGGGAGCTGACAGGCTTTTTTGTATGAAATTATTCTTTTTCTCTCAGCTGCACGACACCGGCAGCCTGACGTCTGCGGTTTTCATCGATAGCTGCATAGTGCTTTCGAGTTGTATTGACATCTTTGTGGCCCAATACGTCGGCTACGAGGTAAATATCGCCGGTTTCCTTATACAGAGTCGTTCCATAGGTGCTGCGCAGCTTATGCGGCGTAATATGCTTGTTAGGTGCAATCTGGATCGCGTATTTCTTGATCATATTCTCGATCGCCTGCACACCGATACGACGGCGCTGCAAGGAGTAAAAGAGCGCGTTTTCATGTCCTTTTAGCGGTTCGATCTTTTTCCGGTCACCTTCGATATAGTCTGTCAATGCTTTTTCGACTTCCTCACCGAAATACACGATCATTTCATTGCCGCCTTTGCGTACGACTTTGACGCTGTTGTTTTTAAAATCCACGTCACCAAGATCTAGACCTACACATTCCGAAACACGCAGTCCGGTCCCGAGCAACAGTGTTGCGATGGCCAGATCGCGCTGTTTGGTTTTCTTATAGTAAGCCAGAGCCTGTCCCTTAAGCTTATCGCCGCCTTTTTCGATCAGATCCAGCATGGAAGCTACTTCATCCGGTTCAAGGCGGATAATAGCCTTTTCGTGCAGTTTAGGCATATCGACCATCACAGTCGGGTTGGTCTTGATCATCTGTTTTTTAAAGTAATACGCGTAAAAACTGCGCAGAGATGACATTTTACGAGAAAGGCCTTTTTCGGTATTCGTGACGATGCGGCCGTTTTCTTCCTGACGATAGACTTTAAGGTATTCCATGTATTCCTCGATATCGAGTGCAGTGAGCCGATCGAGATCCTCAAGCGTAAAATCATTCATAGTCTTATTGCGGAACGCAGGATTCTCGCTCAAAAGAAAATTGAAGAAGACTCTGATATCATAAGCGTACGATATACGTGTCTTTGAAGAAGTATGCGGTTCGATCGAACGGAAGTAATCCTTCGCAAACGGAGGAAGCGTGCGCAGCATCTCGCGCAGACGCAGAGTGTGATTGATATAAGTTTGCTGATGATATGTCTGATTATCCTTATTCATAACTTTACACTTTTTTGAACGAAAAACTATATATAGAAGTCCTGACAGGCTGATTCTACCATATCAGGGCTCATTTTGTCTATATCTATTTGCAAAATCTGTATTTGTCGTATAGATTGATCTCTATCCAGACAGCGGTATTCCCGAGCTTACCACTCTCTTATGCATCCATTTCGAGAGGATTGACCTGCTTGGCATCCTTCCAGATACGAGCCAGATCATAGAATGTTCTGTTGCTGGCATCGAATAAATGGATAACGATATCACGACAGTCGATCAGAACCCAGCCGCTTTTTCCTTTGCCTTCGATCTGTCTGATAGACCATCCGTTTTTCTCTACAGTCTCTTCGACTGCTTCTACAAGCGCATCAAGATGATTCGCGTTCATACCGGTAGCAATCACAAAGTAATCGGCGATCGTAGACAATTCTCCTATATCCAGCACACTGATATCTTCTGCTTTCTTCTCATCCAGTACACTGTATACGGCCTTCAGTTCCTCAGTAACAATCGTTTCTGCCATGAATTGTTTTCTCCTTTCATAGATACACAATCAGTTATATTTGTAAATATGTTAATTATTTAACGCTATAATAGTCATATGTGTCCTGTGTTCTCTGATCGACAGGCGCTTTGATCGCATGCAGATAATCGAGTGTGTTTCTGGATATTTGGCATATGCACTGATCCAGATCGCTAAAAGCTAGGGAACGCACTTCATCCATCCCTTTAAGACCACGCCTGGTCGGTTCTATATAATCAGCTGTGAAAATGATCTTTTCCAAAAGAGACATCTCTCCTCTTCCGGTCGTATGATAACGGATGGCATTCAAAATATCGATGTCAGTCACCCCATATGTCAATTCAGCGGCTACAGCGCCGGTTTTAGAGTGAAGAAGGTGTTTATTCTGCCTTTCGATTTCAGTTAACGGCACGTCTGCTCTCTCGCAAAAGGTGATATGCTCTTCTCTGGACATATATTTAGTACAATCATGAAGCAAACCGGCAAGAAGTGCCTTGCGCACATCGCCATGATAACACATAGCCAGTGCAGCGGCCGTGTACATGACGCTGACCGTGTGCTCAAATCGTTCAGCAGATAATTTGGTTTTAAGATCCTCACGTATCTGGTCCATATTCATCATAAAACTGATCCTGTCATGCGTAAAGAGAGGGATGTTTTTTGATATAAGCATTCACTGATGCCGGAATCAAATGATCCACAGGCAGGTTCTCCTTTAATCTTTGCCTGATCTCAGTGGCTGACACATCGATCTGAGGCATATGCAGGAGCCGGATGTCACAACCGGGCAATACTGAACTGTATTCACGGATCTTTTCATCCAGAGCTCTTTCATCTTTTCCGCTTCTTACTGCAGCCAGCAGGATGCATGTTTTAACGAGTCGCTCAGGCTCCATCCACAGCGTCAGATCCATCAGGGAGTCTGCTCCTATAATGAAATAAAACTCTCTGTCAGGATACAGATCGTTGAAATGCTCCATGGTCTCATAGGAATACGAAGTGCGCCGTCTCTTGATCTCATAGTCGCAAAGGACAAGAGGACACTTCTCTCCCATTTCCTGTCTGCAGTCCTCGATGGCAAGTTGTGTCATCGCAAGCCGTTCCGACGGTTTGGCTGTGATCAGGCGGTCATTTTTATGTGGCGGAGAACCGTTGGGCATAAGCCATACTTCATCCAGACCATATTCTTTAGCTGCTGTAAGCGCCATCTGAATATGACCGTTATGAATTGGGTCGAATGTTCCGCCCAGAATACCGGTTTTCCGCAGTGCTTTCTTATTATTCATCTCACATCGGGATTCTGATGCGCTTCTCAGGATCTTTATGCTGCCGATAAAGTACGATTTTACGTCCGATCACCTGTACTACAACTGAATGCGTTCTCTCTCCCATCATAGCTGCGATTTCATGAAGATCACCGGGACAGGTTTTCTGAACGCCTACTTTTACAATTTCACGTGCCGCGAGAGCCTCATCGACAGCATCTGTGACTGACGGGCTCAGCGCATCCTTACCGATCTGGATCACGGCTTTTTCTTTTGATGCGATCGACATAAGAAAAGCGCGTTGTTTGGATGTCAAATCATTCATGATACGTGTACTCCTTTATTCATAGTACTCAAAATCATAAGAGCAGACATGAACAGTGTCTCCTTCCTGGACACCGAGTCTGATCAGTTCGTCATTAATGCCGTTATCGCGCAGGAAATCCTGGAAAAACAGAAATCCTTTCTCGCTCTCGAGATTTGTGTACCCAAGCATTTTCTCGATACGCGGGCCCTCGATATAGAACTCACCTTTCTTTCTGGTCACCGTAAAGGGAAGTTCGTCCCGGATCAGTTCGTCTTCAGGCGAGAATTCGGACTCGTAGACGATTCTGTCCTGCTGCATTGAAGCAAGCTGTCCTCTGACATAGGACAGAACGTCCCACAGACCTTCTGAGGTCGCGCAGGAGACGCAAAAGACCCTGGGGCCTGCATCTCCTCCAAGACGCTCCTGAAGCTCCTCTGAGACGCGCTTACGCTCAACTTCGGGAAGCAGATCCATTTTATTCAGAGCGATGACCTGGGGCTTTTCGGCCAATTGCGGACTATAGCTGCTCAATTCATGATTGATCGTGCAGATATCATCATATGGATCACGTCCCTCTATCCCAGCACCGTCGACCACATGGATCAGATATCTGGTCCTCTCGATATGCTGCAGAAAACGATGTCCGAGACCTTCACCCTGTGAAGCGTTTTCGATCAAACCGGGGATATCCGCCAGAACAAAACCGTCCTGATGGTCACCGAAATCGACCACGCCCAGATTGGGATGAAGTGTCGTGAAATGATAATTAGCGATCTTAGGCTGCGCATGTGTCACGCGCGAAAGAAATGTTGACTTACCTACATTGGGAAAACCGATCAGGCCTACATCAGCCATACATTTCAGTTCGAGCACGACTGCCCTCTCCAGTGCAGGTTTCCCGGGCTTTGCATAGCGCGGCGCCTGCATGACGGATGTGGCAAAATGCATATTTCCGATACCGCCTTTTCCGCCGTGGAGAATAGTCTTGCGCAACCCGGGAGAGCCTGACATATCAGCTATGATCTTGCCGGTCTCCAGATCGCGGATAATCGTTCCTTCGGGTACTTTCAGAACGATATCATCTCCGCTCTTGCCGTGTCTGCGCTGCTTGCCGCCTTCTTTGCCGTCTCCTGCAGCGTATGTACGCTTATGGCGGAAGTCAGCAAGCGTGCTAATCCCCGGATCCACTTCGAAAATCACATCACCGCCGTTGCCTCCGTCTCCGCCGTCAGGGCCGCCGTTGGGCACATAGAGTTCACGGCGGAAACTGACATGACCGTCTCCGCCTTTTCCTGAACGAATATTGATTTGTACGCGATCAGAAAACATCATACAACCTCATGAAAAAAGCTCTAAGCCTTCAAAGGCAAAGAGCTTTTAGTTTCTTTACTGTTCAGCCGGATAAACCGAAACCTGCTTGCGGCTCTTGCCGACACGTTCAAAACGCACAATGCCGTCGACCAGAGCAAACAATGTGTCATCACCGCCGCGGCCTACGTTATTGCCGGGATGAATGCGTGTGCCACGCTGTCTGTAAATGATATTGCCGGCTTTTGCGAACTGTCCGTCAGCTCTCTTAGCTCCTAAACGCTTTGACTCGGAATCACGACCGTTCTTCGTGGATCCCATTCCTTTTTTATGGGCAAAAAACTGTAAATTCAATGTCATCATGATCAGATCTCCTCTCTCTTTAACGAAAAATACGGATCATACTCTCGATTATCACGGATGGAACGGCAGGCCAGATCAAATGCGCTCAGCAGCACTGCTGCTTTTTCGCTCGGTCTGTCTTTTAACCGTACATCCAAAAGTGCTTCACTCTCGTTTTCCACCACATTCACCTGATCTTCTGTCAGTGTGCGAAGCGCATTCGCTGTATTGATCCCCATCATGGAAACAGCTGAGCAAAGGATATCCTGTCCTTCGGGCGCCATGCCTGCATGTCCGATCAAGGTATAACCGACAGGCTCGCCGTTGCTATTGTGGTAGAGGGTTGCGTAAAGCATTCGTCTTATCCGTTAATCTTAGTAATCTTAAGCTCAGTATAGGGTTGACGGTGACCGTTCTTCTTGTGATACCCTCTCTTGGGCTTATACTTGTAAACGACGACTTTCCTCGAACGGTCCTGTGCGAGCACTTCACCGCTCACGCTGGCGCCGTCAACATACGGCTTACCGACTTTGACTGCGTCGCCGCCGACCATGAGGACCTGATCAAACTTGACCTCTGAACCGACTTCGGCATCGAGTTTTTCAACACGAACCACGTCACCTTCGGCTACGCGATACTGCTTACCACCTGTTGCGATTACTGCGTACATACGCATCCTCCTTATTATCTTACGCCGGCTACGGTGCCATCTGCTCATCAGATGTCTTTACATAAACCCCGCCGTGCGACCATGCCAAAATATTCTAACACTTCATATTATAAGCGTCAAGGATTATTTATGACTTTTTTACATCCACAAAGATGCTGTAAATAGCTTTAATAGCGGTCTCGAAATCCTGATTGTGAACACCGATAATGATATTCAGCTCGCTTGATCCCTGGTCGATCATGCGAACGTTGACATTGGCGTGAGCCAATGCGGAAAAGATCCGGCCTGCGGTTCCGCGTACAGAGCGCATACCGCGGCCCACGACTGCGATCAAAGCCACATCATTTTCAAGTTCGATATGATCATATTCCACCGTCGATTTGATCTCGGTCAGCACTTTCTGCTCGAATTCCTGGAAATGATCCTGGTGCACAAATACAGACATTGTGTCAATACCGGAAGGCATATGCTCAATATTGATACCATAATGGGCAAATACACCAAGGACAGCGCGGCAGTAGCCGACGATATCATTCATTCTCTCCTTCTCGATCGTCACGCCAACAAAGCCCTTCTTGCCGGCGACACCGGTCATGACATAGGGAGACGGACGGCAAGTCATTTCAACAATCAATGTGCCCGGATCTTCCGGTTTGTTCGTGTTCCGGATGTTGATGGGGATGCCTGCTTCCTTTACCGGGAAAATGGCATCCTCATGCAGCACGGCTGCTCCCATATAGGATAACTCGCGAAGCTCTCTGTATGTGATGACATCGATCGGATAGGCATTTTCAACAATGCCCGGATCAGCGATCAGTACACCCGATACATCAGTCCAGTTCTCGTAAATATCAGCACCTACGGCACCGGCGATAATGGCACCTGTTATATCGGATCCTCCGCGCGAGAAAGTATGGATCTGACCGGAACGGTCAGCCCCGTAAAATCCGGGGATAACAGCATTCTTATTATTTGCAAGAGCAGCTGCAGTCAGCTGTTTTGTTGTCCCGGCCTGATAGACTCCCTCAGCGTTAAAACAGATGATCTCCGCGGCATCAATAAAAGGAATACCGAGGTACTCTGCAAGGATCAATCCGTTCAGATACTCGCCGCGTGATGCGGTATAGTCGCGCGCATCGGGCTTAGAGAGATGATCTTTGATCTCCTTAAACTCTTTTGTCAGATCCAGATCAATGCCCAGTCCGTTGATAATGTCGTCATAACGCGCCTTGATCGAGTCCAGAAGGGGCATATAATCCTCTCCTGCCTGCGCTTTTTCATAGCAGGTATAGAGCATGTCTGTAATTTTTGTGTCATCAGCAGAGCGCTTGCCTGGCGCTGAAGGAATGACATAGCGTCTTCCCTCCTCTGCTTCCACAATTGCTTTGACTTTTTCAAACTGGCCGCTGTCCGCCAAAGAACTGCCGCCGAATTTTACGACTTTTAACATGTCGTGCTTGCCTCCTGATGTCAGTTTGTACCATTTGACTTCCTGTTCCATCATTTTTCTGTTCACGCGAATCCCCTGCATGCCGAGCATGCGCGATGCGTGCACATTGTCTCTCATATCATCAAAGAACAGGATCTCCTCCGGTTTGTATTGATAGCGCTCGCAAAAGAGCTTAAAAAATGCGGGATCAGGCTTGGCCATTTGTTCACGGTACGAGAACAGGCCGCCATCCATATCACGGATAAAGGAAATAGCGTTATCCTTCGTCTGCTCGTAAGCGATACGGGAATAGTTGGACAGGAAATAGACTTTGTATCCTTTTTCTTTCATCGCCCGGATCCAGGCATGTGTGTATGGATATACAGTCAAAAACTCACTCATATGAGTCAGGATATATCTGATTTCCTTTTCAAGATGAGGAGCATGGGAAGCGAAGGCACTGATCTCCTCTTCCAGCGAAAGATCATGGGCATCACAGTAGCCCCATGTCTCGTGCTCAAAGACCTCACGTGCCAGCTCTTCTCTGAGATCCGGATCATCAAAATTCTTTTCGAGAAACTCTCTCCACCCGAAATTGACCAGCACATCTCCGATATCGAATACAACGGCTTTGATCATGATTTTCCCCCGTAAATAGAATAGTTCGCGAAACAATATTTTAACATGATAAGCCTTAAATGTCCAACATTATTAACGGTTCAGGCCGATTTGATCCCAAAGGATCCCCGGGCTTCAAAATGCGCGGATCAACGCCGTATAAGCCGGTTCTGTGATAATGCCACAAAAGATCCTTGTTATCTTCGTATATGTTTTCATCAGGAATGACTCCTGATTGAATTGAAAAATGAACAAGCGCATTCATGATCAGGTCGGGCTTAAGGTGTTCGATAGAACCGGATGCTGCCATCATAGATAAAACAGGTGTACTGCTCTCATCTTTCCGTTCGAGTCGATAGATCAGAGGACGTATGTCCTGTATGCTTTCACCCTTCTTTGTCTTCTTTGTTACGATGATGCTCTCCTGTCTCATCAAACTTTTTGCCTGATCAAAAATGGCCGCAGCTGCAGATCGGTCAATACAGGAAGGATAAATCTGATAAGAAGCAGCACGCAGCAGTGCCATGGGCGTTTTTGCTTCTTCACGCAATCTGACCGCCTGTAATGCTTCAAATCCTTCTGACAGCTGCTCGTTGATGCGTGAGAGCACCTGATCTGCCGGTAATTCTTCGTCCAGCACGATGTCAAGATAATCGCCTGAAGTAGTCATGCCTATTGACAACGGACTGGCAAAAGTCAGGAGCATATGGGGCGAGAACCCTTTAGAGAAAGCGATCTTTAGACCTGTCCGGCGAAATGCCTTCTGAAAATAATGCATTGTATCCAGATGACCGACATACCGCATGGCGCCGGTCTTTGAAAACTTGATCCTAATCTTCAAAACAGACACCTCCGTGATATGCCGTATTGATCCCGCAGCCGCTGCATCGTTCGCGGCAATTCGGAGTGACTTCTCCCTTCATGGCGCGTTTGAATTCGTGAAGCAGATAGTCCTTGCGCAGACCAGCATCGATATGATCCCATGGAAAGATCTCATGATCAGGCCGTGTGCGGTTTGCGTAAAAAGCGGGATCGATACCAAGCCCGTCAAGTGCAGCATGCCAGATTTCCGCGTCAAAATGCTCAGTCCAGGCATCGAAACGGCATCCTTTCTGATGCAAGAGCATCAGGAGCTTGCCAAGTCTGCGGTCTCCCCTTGCCAGGACAGCTTCCATGACAGACATTTCAGACCCATGCCACTGAAAACGTATGCTTTTGGCATTCAACTGTGATTTGATCGCATCTTTGACCAGATATGCTCTTCTCTCATATTCCCGGATATCCAGCATCGGTGACCATTGGAACGGGGTAAAAGGTTTCGGGATAAAATAGGAGGAGCTCACTGTGATCTGGCATCTTCCGTTTCTTTGTTCTTTAGGAATCTGATAATAGACTCGCGCGACCTCATCGGCCAGCATGGCGATCCCTTCGGCGTCTGCATCTGTTTCATCGGGAAGACCCAACATGAAATAAAGTTTGACTTTGTTCCATCCTCCTGCGAAAGCCAGGCCTGCTCCTTCCATGATTTCTTCTGTCGATAACCCCTTGTTAATGACATTGCGGAGGCGTTGTGTGCCCGCTTCAGGCGCAAAAGTAAAACTTCCTCTCTTGACACCTCCGATCCGTTTCATAATATCAAGAGAAAAAGCATCTATGC
>JAFWDW010000025.1 GCA_017515965.1 Lachnospiraceae bacterium | reverse complement strand
GCCGATCGACTTGAGCGCCGCGCCGTACATCTGACACAGGGCTACTTCCGGATTGATCGGGGTACCGGCATCCTGCAGTGCTTAGAACTTCTGCACTTTAATCTGACCGGTCTTGACATTGACCGCAACCTGGGCGAAGTGAGCGCCGTACGGGATTGAGCTGTTTGCTGTCACAAATGATCCGTGGGCAATAACCTGTCCGCGGCCGTCACCTGCGATTGCCGTATGAGACAGATCATAATAGCTCAGGACCGCGCCGGTCTTCTTGGAATAGACCTCGCCCGGATACCGGACATCAAGATCAGCCACATCCTCATCCATCTGGAGTGCTGCCTCAGCCAATGTCATTTCTTTCAGCTTCTTGGTCGCCACATAGGAGGCATTGCCCGAGAAGAAGGTACCGGATGACGCATAGGAACCTGTATCAAATGCACAGGAATCTGTATCACCGGAGATAACGCTGATCTTCTCCATCGGCAGGCACATGATCTCGGCGACAATCTTCGCGGAGATGGTATCCAGACCGGTTCCGATATCAGCGCCGCCGGAATTCAGGATAACCGTGCCGTCGGTCTCGAGTTTTGCGATCGCCTCCGCGTGATCCAGCCCCGGAAGTCCGGAGCCCAGCATGATCATCACAAAGCCCTTGCCGATCTTCCAATCCGGATCATCGCTCTCGACTTTCTTGCCCCACTCGATCATCTCACAGCCCTGCTCTACCGCTTCGCGCAGTCCGCAGGAGCCGACCGGTACGACATTACCTTCACGGCCTTCGCCAAGGCCTTTCAGGATTTCAAGCATATAGCCTTCTTCGACGTGGTTCTGAAGAACCATGTCTTTGTAGTCGATGCCGAGCTTGTCAGCCAGCTCAGCCATCGCCATCATCAAGCCGTAGGTTCCCTTCGGCGTACCGTATCCCTGATAAGCACCCGCCGGCGGTGTATTGGTGTAAAACACCTTCAGGTCATAGGCCATGTTGTCGACCTTAAACAGCGGCAGCGTCTTGGAGCAGCTGTTCATCGGAACCGTCAAAGCGTGGTTGCCGTAAGGTCCGGTGTTGGCACAGACTTCCATGAAGATACCGGTGATCTTGCCGTCTTTGTTTCCGGACATCTTGACGTGCACGCGCATCGGGTGACGGGTGGAGTTCGCGATGAATTCTTCCTCACGTGTGTTGTGCGCCAGGACCGGTTTGCCTGTGACAAATGCCGCGTACGCGGTCAGATCCTCAATCAGGATATCCTGCTTAGCGCCGTAGCCGCCGCCGACACGTTTCTTGATGACATGGATCTGATTTTCCGGGAGGCCGGTGACCCAGCCGACGATACGGCGGACATGGTACGGAACCTGTGTCGCCGCGATGACTGTCAGGCGGCCGGCATCCATCTTGGCATAGCAGATATGCGTCTCAAGCGGTGTGTGCTGGATCTGGCTGGTCTGATAGGTGTGCTCGACAACTGCATCGGACTCAGCAAAGGCCTTCTCAACATCACCGATACCGCCCTTGTTGGACGCCGCGATATTCTTGTGGATGTCTGCGTGCAGCGGGAACGGATAGTACACCTTGCCCTCGCGCTCATCACCCTGCAGAGCATTATACTCGTCAAGATCATCGGGTGCGCCCACGCCGAATTCCACCGGGCCGTTATGGACCAAAGGAGCTCCCTCAGCCATAGCCTCTTCGACTGTGAAGACGGCAGGCTGTACATCATAGTCAACCTTGATCAGGTCACGCGCTTTGATCGCTGCCTCGAGTGTATCGGCCACGATGCCCGCGACGCGGTCACCGACATGGCGGACCTTGTAGTTAAAGAGTCTTCTGTCATGCGGTGACGGCTCGGGGTTGCCCTGGCCGGCCTGCATATAGTAGACATCCGGGCAGTTGTAAGCGGTGATGATCTTGATCACGCCGTCGACCTTCTCCGCCTCGGAAGTGTCAATGCTGTTGATATAGGCGCTCGCATGCGGGGAACGCAGCACGACCAGATGATACGCATCGTCGTCCACATAGTCCTCAACGAATGCTCTCTCGCCTGCGACCAGTGTCGGTCCGTCGATCTTCTGTGCCGGCTTGCCGATCACTTTGCACTCATCTCTGAAGGAAGGTGCTGTTGTGGTCTTGTACTCGCCGTCCTTCATTTTCTCGAGGGCCAGATCGACCGCCATATAGTAATGCTCGTAACCGGCGTCACGGATAAAGATACCGGAGAGCACGTCCTTGATATCCTCTCTAGTCGGATGCGGATTGTGCTCAAGCAGCCAGGTCAGAAGAAGCGCTGCAGCCGGAGCGTTGTAAGCGCTGCCGACAACACCTGCATCGATCATCGCCTGCTGGACAATGGACAGATGACGGCAGTCACCGAGTGCATCCGGTGTCATGATCTCACATCCCTCAACTTCGCCGGCCAGCATCAGATTTGAAAAGACCGGTACGCCGTCAACCAGGACCGTATCACTGCCGCAGAAACCTTCCGCGTCATCAGAATCACGCACGCAATAGTGACCGTCCGCGACCAGCATCTCACGCAGCCGCATGGTCGGGTCTACATCCAGATGTCTCTCTCTTCCGTTGATGATACAGTTAATCATGCGAGACCTCCTTTCTTTGCGTCTGCCAGAAGTCCGGCAGCCAGTGTACCGAGGAGATACCTCTTATACTTCTCCGAGCCGAACATGTCGGTCGGGAATACAGCGCCATCACACTTGTACACCATATCCACAAGAGTCTCATCAGCGACATCATGATCTTTCATCATCGCATCCGCCAGATCGGTCAGATGATAAATGCCACCGTTCTTGACACCTGCTGCCATCTCGATGTGATCGAGATCTTTGGCTGCAAATGCGACAGTCAGAACCGCATGGCTCTGCGCCGTGTTAGCAATCCGGACTGATTTGACAAATCCCGGATCCTTCGGCAGACAGATATGCGTGATCAACGCGTCACAGCACGGTCCGGCAGCGCCTTTACAATCAGAACCGCCTATATACTCCAGCACTGTGCAGACCTTGTCTCCGTCTGATCTGGACAGCGCCAGTTTGGCACCGGCTGCGATCAGTGTCGGGATGATGTAAGAATCAGTACGCGCGGTCGCGATATTGCCGCCGATCGTCGCCATGTTCCTCTTGGTGCGGGAAGCCATAAACAGGCAGGCCTGTCTGAACCAATCGGGGATCAGTTCGTTTTCGACTGCCTCCTGGAAAGTGGTGAGTGCACCGATACAGATGTACTCTCCCTTCTCCTTCACCTGCTTTAACTCATCGATTGTACGGATCGAGATCAGGGTATCCGCTTTCACGGATGAGTCAAGCCTGTTGACCTCGGTCCCTCCTGCGAGAAAAGCACTGTTTCCGTCTTTTGCTGCAATTGCATCTTGAATCGTTTTTGCTGTTACCAGCTTATTTGCCATGCTATCTCCTCCTTTCCACCTAAGTAAGACAGATCAGCATGTAACACCTATCGGGTTATGAGCCCGAGCATTTCACCAGATTTGATTGGGCGGTCGATCACGTCAACTAACAGCTTGTCATTGACCGCCCTTATTTCCCCGATGGTTTCCTCTTCCACCTTCACCGCGTACAGCGATTTATAGGGTGATTCCATCGCGTACTGCATTGTGTATTTTGCAATGCGTCCTGCTTTAATCCTCTCCAGGTCAGGCGCGAAACCGTTGACCGACAGCGTCCGCAGTTCGTAGATGCACCGGATCAGTTCCCGGTCACAGGCACCGCGCTCCAGCGCACGGATTGTTGTGTACAGGAGTTTGAGCATCTCCCACTCATCGTTGTTCTCCCGTCCGAAATAATCCGCGATCTCCAGACAGTAGAATCCGTAATAGGCGCCCTCCACATCACTGCGCAGTTTTTCGAAATAGTTTTCAACCTCTGCACCGTATACCGTGTAGGACGATGCGCCCTCACGCATCTCGAACTGTCCGTAAGTGAACGGTCCCACGGCGGACAGCCGGCTCTTAGGCCTCTTGGCCCCTTTGGCAAATGCGGAGATCTTGCCCCGTTCGTGGGTCAGCAGCACGATGCGGTTGTCATATTCGCCGATCG
>JAFWDW010000024.1 GCA_017515965.1 Lachnospiraceae bacterium | reverse complement strand
TCGATGTCAACGGACATCAGACGATCGCGCGTGTAGAGCCCGAGACACCGTACAATAACGGTGACGAAGCTGTCTTTGCACTGGATATGACCAAGATTCATCTCTTTGACAAGGAGACAGAGCTCAATCTTCTGTACAAAGAATGATCGAGACAGAGTAAGAATTTCAGAAAAGGGAGATCCCGGGATCTCCCTTTTCTTGTATCAGACTGCAGCCAAGTGTGATAAACTGATGACGATGAAACAGAGAACAACCAAAGAACTTGACGCGGCAAGAAAATATGAAAAAAGAGAAAGTGCGGCAGACTTTGAGAGACCGTTCTTTCACTTTTCTCCCTTGATCGGGTGGCTTAATGACCCGAACGGTTTCTCGTATTACGACGGAAAATATCATTTGTTTTACCAGTATCATCCCTACAGTTCTTTCTGGGGGCCGATGCACTGGGGCCACGCGGTGAGCGATGATATGATCTCCTGGGAATACTTGCCGGCAGTACTTGCACCGGATATGGACTATGACCGTCTCGGATGCTTTTCCGGATCTGCCCTGACGATGGACGACGGCTCGCACCTCCTGATGTACACGGGGTGCTCCGATAAACCGGAAGATCCGACCGGGCGATCCCGCTGGTATCAGTCACAGAATATTGCAGTCAAACCCCAGGGGGAGACGGAGTACGTCAAGTATACGGGCAACCCCGTGATTACCGGAGAGGATCTGCCCGACGGCACAGATCCGTATGAGTTCAGGGATCCCTATCTGTGGCGGGCAGAGGACGGTACTTACCGCGCACTGGCCGCAAACGGGGTGTATGATGAAACAAAAGGGACGCAGCTGTGCCTGTTTAAAAGCGATGACGGTTTTGACTGGCGTTTTGAGACCGTCCTGTTTGAAGATAAGCGCAAGATCGGCGTCATGTGGGAATGCCCGAATTTCTTTCCGTTAGAAGGAAAACATGTGCTGATCGCAAGTCCCATGGATATGCAGGCCGAGGAGGAAGAGGCGGTCGGCTCGATCCGTTTTCCGAAAGGCAATAACGTCTGTTATATCCTGGGCGATTATACTGATGGAGAGTTTATCCCGGATGCTGATGAGAACGGCAGGTTTATCTATGCTCCGGTCGATGGCGGACTTGACTTTTATGCGCCGCAGGTGATGGAGACGCCGGACGGCAGGCGGGTGATGATCGGTTGGATGCAGGATCCGAAGAGCGCGAATCATCACGATGATTCGATGAGGATCTTCGGGCAGATGACAATTCCGCGCGAGCTCAGTCTGAAGGACGGCATCCTGTACCAGTGGCCGGTGGCGGAGCTGGAAGCTTACCGGAAAGAAAAAGTGCATGTGAGTCAGACAAGCCTTTCGGATTCATGGACGCAGCTAACGGGGATAGGCGGCCGATCTGTTGACATACTGGCGGAGATCACAGAAGCGGACCGGGCGGTCGGAATCAGATTCGCGGCGGATGCCGGGCATTTTATACAGCTTGTCTTTGAACCGGTTAAGTCCACCATCACGATTGACCGGAGCGCGTCAGGCCTAAGTGAAGAGATGACCGCAAAACGCACGATCAAGGTCAGAAACCGGGGAGGCGCCTTAAGCCTGCGCATTCTGATTGACCGTTGGAGTGCGGAAATATATGTAAATGACGGAGAGCAGGCGGTCTCGCTCACATTTTACACAGATATCAAGGCGCAGGATATTGCCTTTAAAGCGGAAGGCAGGGCCTTCATAGAACTGATAAAGTATACGATTTCAGGATAAGGGAGAGAGCAATGAAAGAGATTATGGCATTGGGCGAAGTGCTCATCGACATGACACAAAGCGGCACAGATGAACTCGGAAACGGACAGTTTACCGCGTATCCGGGAGGAGCACCGGCAAATGTGGCTGTCGCCATTTCGAGACTCGGCGGTTCGGCGGGTTTTATCGGAAAAGTAGGTGATGACGCCTTCGGCCGCGGTCTTGCGGAGACACTGAAAAAAGAGGATGTCGATGTGGCAGGGCTCTATATCTGTAATGATATCCCGACAACCATGGCACTTGTCTCGGTCGATGAGACCGGCGACAGGGATTTTGCCTTCTACAGAACGCCCGGCGCGGACACCCAGCTGACGACTGAGGAAGCACTCTCAGCCCTTAAGGGTGAACCGGCTCCGAAGATTTTGCATGTGGGATCACTGTCCATGACTAACGAGCCCTCGAAGAGCGCGTGCGAGGAGGCCGTTAAATACGCCAAAGAAAACGGCATGCTCGTCAGCTATGATCCCAACTATCGCGCAGCGCTTTGGGACAGCGAGGAGCGGGCCATCGAGATGATGAAGGTTCTGCTTCCCTACTCGGATATTCTAAAAGTGTCCGACGAGGAGATGCCGATGCTGACCGGTACGCAAGATTTCTGCGAAGGGAGCCGGATCCTGTGCGAAGCCGGCCCGGCACTGGTGCTGGTTACGCTGGGTCCTGACGGTGTCTATGTACGCTGCAAGGACGAGACCGACAGTCTCCCGGGTGTCGATGTGGATGTCGCTGATACCAACGGGGCGGGGGATACATTCCTCGGCGCGATGCTCTGTCAGATCGCAGCGAAGGGCTGCAGACCGGAAGAGATTGATTTCAAAGAACTGATCGTGATGGCTGATTATGCCAACAGAGCCGCGGCGCTGACATGCTCCAGGCACGGCGCGATTCCGGCTATGCCGTATGCGTCTGAGCTTAAATAAGGTGGGCTATGGCACAGAGAAATATCTTTCAGGAAAGGCTGAATACTTATATTAAAGAGCTGAAAGGTCTCTATCTCGGACTGTATCATGACGAGAATGCCTTTGAGTATTTCATCGATATGCTCCAGGCGGCCTATCGGAACCGGAAACCGTCTTTGAGACGGCGTGATGCCGAGGAGGAGGCGCATCCGGAGCGGAGAATGTCCCAGGAGATGCTCGGCATGATGCTCTACACAGAAAACTTTGCCGGGAATCTCTCAGGCGTTAAGGACAGACTTCCTTATCTGAAGGAGTGCGGTGTCAACTATTTGCATCTGATGCCGCTGCTTGAATCGCCCAAGGGAAAGAGCGATGGAGGATACGCCGTATCTGATTTTCGTAAAGTCAGAGAAGATCTCGGCACTATGGAGGATCTCGAGGCTCTTGCGACGGCATGCCATCGCAGGGGGATCTCCATCTGCCTTGACTTTGTCATGAACCACACGAGCAAGGATCATATGTGGGCGAAAGCAGCGCGGGCGGGGGATCCGACCGCGCAGGCGCGGTATTTCTTTTATGATAACTGGGATATCCCGGATCAGTTTTCCAAAGATCTGCCCGAGGTGTTCCCCGCAACGGCGCCCGGCAACTACACCTGGCTGGACGATATCGGCAAAATCGTGATGACGTCATTCTATCCGTTCCAGTGGGATCTGAATTACGCCAATCCGATGGTCTTTAACGATATGACAGACAATCTGCTGTATCTGGCCAACCGGGGCGTCGATGTCATCCGTCTGGACGCGGTTCCGTATATCTGGAAGCGTCTTGGAACCAACTGCCGTAATCTTCCTGAAGTGCACACGCTGGTGCGCATGATGAAGCTGGCAAGCAAGATCGTCTGTCCGTGCGTGATGTTGCTCGGTGAAGTCGTGATGGAACCGAAGGAAGTCCTGCCATATTTCGGATCTCCTGAGAAGCCGGAGTGTGATATGCTCTACAACGTGACGACCATGTGTACGATCTGGCACACGCTGGCAACCAG
>JAFWDW010000023.1 GCA_017515965.1 Lachnospiraceae bacterium | reverse complement strand
TGTTGACAGACAACCACGCGGATACGCCTCTTAAGACAACTGAACACAGTGCGCGTTCCTCCGGCATCTTATTGCATATCACCTCTCTCCCGTCCCGCTACGGGATCGGGGATCTCGGTGAAAATGCCTACCGGTTTGTCGACTTTCTCGTTCAGTCAGGACAGCGCTTGTGGCAGATGCTGCCGGTATTGGATGCGGGTCTGGGCAATTCTCCCTACCACAGCAGCTCCGCCTTTGCGGGCAATCCATGGATGATCGATCCTGAAGATCTGGTCTCCATGGGGTTTTTGACTGAGGATGAACTGCGGGATATCCCTGAAGGTTTTTCGGAAGAACAGGTTTGCTACGAAGCTGTCATTCCCTGGAAAAAAGCGCTTTTTCAGAAAGCAGCTGTGCGTTTCTTTACCGAGTATACGCATGTGGTAAAAATGATACAGGCAGGTGAGGCCGCTGACCAGGCGCGGCTGGCGCTCTTTCAGGATTTTGAGCTTTTTACGCTGCGCGAAAAAGCCTGGCTGAATGACTATGCCCTGTACAACGCGTCCACCACTGACGAAGTCAATTACTATCTGTTTATACAGTTCATTTTTGACAGACAATGGAGCGCACTAAAGCGCTACGCGAACAAGCGCGGTGTCAGTCTGATCGGAGACATCCCGATCTATGTGTCGCCTGACTCAGTGGTCACCTGGATGCATCCGGAACTCTTTCAGATGGATGAAAACGGATCGCTTACTGCCGTGGCCGGTGTCCCGCCGGATTATTTTGCCGAAAAGGGACAGATGTGGAATAACCCTCTCTACGACTGGGCCGGACACCGGGGCGAACTGTTCGACTGGTGGATCAGGCGGATCCGGCATCAGCTGGAGCATTTTGATATACTGAGGCTCGATCACTTCCGCGGTTTCGAATCCTACTGGGCTATCCCGGCAGGAAGTGAGGACGCGCGGTCCGGACATTGGGAGAAGGGTCCCGGCATCGCCTTCTTTAATGCTCTCAGCGAAAGCCTCGGCACGAACCTGCCCCTGATCGCGGAAGATCTCGGAGATATCACCGATGATGTACGTGCGCTCTTGAAGGAGACGCGTCTTCCGGGTATGAAGGTCCTCCAGTTTGCTTTTGAATCGGATGAAAGCGCCTATCAGCCGCACCGCTTTGAGAGCGCAAACTGTGTCTGCTATACCGGCACGCACGATAATGATACGACACGCGGCTGGTTTGAGCATGCAGATGAGGCCGTCAGAAATCGCGTCGTCTCTTATCTGAAAAAGATGTTCCCCGGCAGCCGGCCGGTTGATGACGATCACATCGCGGAAGCGATGATCCGGACAGCTATGGCCTCCCGGGCTGATACAGCTATCTTCCCGATGCAGGACATTCTGAATCTGGGCAGTGAAGCGCGTATGAATGTTCCGGGAACCGCTGCAGACAACTGGCGCTGGCGTTTTTCCTGGGGAGATGTTACCGCCGAAATGCAGGACAGATTAAAAGACTGGTCCTGCCAATACCATAGATAGAAAGTGACTGTTCATTATGATTCGTTTTATCTGTGCAGCAATATTTGTCACTCTGACTGTCATTATTTCCACTCCGATCCTGCTCCTTCTGTGGGTGTTCGGGTTGGCAGCGCCGCATGCGCGTGACCTGGCCGCCAGACAAATTGTCCGGTTTTTCTTCTGGGGCATCATCAAGATCTCCGGCGTCGATATCACTTATATCGGGCTTGACAGGATTCCAAAAAAACGCGGTGTCGTCTATATATCAAACCACCAGAGCATGTTTGATATCATCGCAGTTTACAATAAGTTCCCCGGTATTACCGGCTATCTGGCAAAGAAAGAACTGAGCAAAATACCTCTCTTCGGCCTGTGGATGCAGTTTGTCCACTGTATCTTTGTGGACCGCGGCAATCACGACAAGGCAGCTGAGAGCTTAAGACTCGGTGCCGAAGAACTGAACACCGGCATCTCCTGTTATGTGTTCCCCGAAGGAACCCGCAATAAAGGAGAGGAAGATGAGCTTCTTCCGTTCAAAGGCGGTGCTTTTAAGATTGCCGAGCACGCCCGCTGTCCGATCGTTCCAATTGCAATCACCGGTACGCGCGATATCTTTGAGCGCCACTTCCCCCGGCTCAAACCGGGTCCTATCACGATCGAGTTCTGTGATCCGATCGACACGACCAATGTTGAAAGCGGCCAGTTCAGAGCCGTTTCAGATAAATGTGTGCAAATCTTAACAGAAGCTATCAAACGCAACAAAGGAGAATAAGATCAATGGAAATGGGAAATGAACATCGGGATCTCTCGCTTCTGACAGACCTCTACGAACTGACAATGATGCAGGGTTATTTCAAAGAAGGCAAGGAAAGCATCGCCATCTTTGATGCATTTTACCGCAAAAATCCGTGCGGCAACGGTTATGCCATTGCCTGCGGACTGGATCAGATCATCCAGTACATCAAGGATCTGCGCTTCTCTTACGAGAGTGTTGAGTATCTCAGGAGCCTCGGAATCTTTGAGGAAGACTTCCTGCAATACCTGAGCGGCTTTCATTTTACGGGCGATATCTACGCCATCCCGGAGGGAACCGTCATGTTCCCGTACGAGCCCGTCATCAAGGTGGTAGCCCCGATCCTGCAGGCGCAGCTGATCGAGCCTGCCATTCTTAACATGATGAATCACCAGTCACTGATCGCCACCAAGGCTGCCCGTGTATGCAGGGCCGCGGACGGCGACGGCGTTATGGAATTCGGTCTGCGCCGGGCTCAGGGCGCTGATGCCGGTACATACGGTGCCAGAGCAGCTGTGATCGCCGGATGTGTCGGCACCTCCAACGTGCTGGCAGGCAAGAAATTCGGTGTTCCGGTCATGGGCACACACGCGCACAGCTGGATCATGAGCTTTGACGATGAGTATTCCGCGTTCAAATTCTACGCCGACATGTATCCGAATGCCTGCATCCTTCTGGTTGACACATATGACACACTCACCTCGGGTGTCCCCAATGCCATCCGTGTCTTCACAGAGATGCGCGAGGCGGGTATCAAGTCCACGCGCTACGGCATCCGCCTGGATTCGGGTGACTTGGCTTATCTATCCAAAGAAGCGCGCAAGATGCTCGATGCCGCCGGGTTTGAAGACGCCATCATCTCGGCTTCGAACGATCTGGATGAAACACTGATCACAGACCTGAAGCGCCAGGGCGCGACCATCACCTCCTGGGGCGTCGGCACACATCTGATCACTTCCAAAGACTGTCCGTCCTTCGGCGGCGTTTACAAATTGGCTGCACTCAAGGAAGGCGATAAATTTGTCCCGAAGATCAAGATCTCTGAGAACAGTGAAAAGATCACAAATCCGGGCAATAAGACGATTTTCCGTCTGTACGATAAAGTGACCGGAAAGATCCGCGCCGATCTGATCTCGTTCGCTGATGAACATATCGATCCCTCGCAGGATCTCATGCTCTTCGACCCGATCGAGACCTGGAAAAAGACTCTGCTGCGCGGCGGCACATTCAATGTACGTGAACTTCTCGTTCCGATCTTCAGAAACGGCGAATGTGTCTATGATTCACCTCCGACGATGGAAATCGCACAGATCTGCAAAAAAGAAAAAGACACTCTGTGGGATGAAACAAAGCGTCTTATCAATCCTCAAAAGGTCTGGGTCGACCTCTCGAGTCAGCTCTATGAAGTTAAGAAAGGCCTGCTTGATTCCATGGGAAATCAGAAGGCCATCCGCTAAATCTATTCCAGATACATATCCTGAAGCTGCGCCTTGGTCTCCTCGTCGAGACCGAGGCGTTCTTTTAGGAAAGCGTCAATGCTGCCGCTCTGGAGTACCATACCGGTTATAAACGCCTGGATATACTCCTCCCTGGCCATCATCATCTCGCGGGCACTGGCGATCACTTTTTCATCATCAGTCTTGATCAGAATATCTGCCATTACCATGTCGACGATCGCCTTCGAACACACATTCGTGTACAGATAATCCTCCATGATAAGATCCTGAGAAACTCCAAGTGCGGTCTCAAGGATCATCGCGGCGATGCCGGTGCGGTCCTTGCCGGCTGTACAGTGCCAGAGGATCGCGCCTTCTTTCTGCTGAAGCACATAACCGATAAACTGTTTGAAACGGCTGAGCGCCCGGTCATTGTGTACAAACATCTCATACACATGCACCATATGGCTATACCCTTCCGGCATCTTTTTCGCGACCGTGCCGATATCATCTTCATGCGAGATACCGAGCGTCTGAGAGTCCAGGATCGGATTTTTGATATAACGCACGCCCTCTATGACAGGATCAGGAGATGTCGAAATCTCCGCATCCCCGCGCAAGTCCACGATCGTTCTGAGGTTATGAAGGTCTGTCAGAGTCTTCAGATCATCCGCCGACCCTTCTGAAAGCATAGCAGCTCTGATCAGACGGCCCGGTTTGATATGCCTGCCGTCCTGTGTCGGCATACCGCCGAGGTCGCGTGTATTCATGAGTGAATCTGTTTGAATCCATCCGCCGTTCCACATAGTTTTGCAGTCTTCCTTTACTGTCTGGTACACGGTTTGCCTCTCTATTGTGCCATGAACACCTCCTTTAATCAAGCGATTTACATGCGGTTTGCCATCCGGCGGCACCAGGCCGCGTATTCGGGATAACTGCGACGGATCACGCCCGCTATGGCAAACAGGAATTCCTGATTTGTCGGTCTGCCCAGAGACGAAGTATACTCGTAGGGATAGTGTTTGGTCGCGTAATCATAGGACATCCGGCTCCAGGCAGTCTCAATTGCCATGCGAATATTTCGTTCGACCGAATTGACCGAAACGCCGTAAATATCTGCAATATACGGGTAGATCTCCTTTGTCATGCCCAAGCGGTGCGCTTCATTTTTCAGACTCAGCGCCATGATCACACCGTCGACCAGATACGTCGTTCCCGAAGCCTTGAGTGAAAACTTGATGTCCGAGAGAATGCTCAGGATCACTTTGCGAAGCCGCGCATCGATGCACTCATCCCGTTCATCTTCTGCCACATATAATGCCGCGTCCTCATTCTGCCTTTCCGGAGATTTGACCAGATTGATCTTAAGATCCCCGTCCTGGTTGTAAACCACCAGATATTCTTTGCCCTCGGCGGTCTGCAATTTCATTGAGACATCCATCTCCGTCAGAACACTGTCTCTGAATTGCGGCATCATGCGCTTCAAACTGGCGATCTGGGACTCTGCCACATATCCCCGCCCCTGATCCAGCAGCAGTTCCATCAGATCTTTCTCAAATGTCCTCATGTTCCACTCTCTTTCTTCTCGCACGGTTTTCATTCATATACGGTCAAACCATACTCCCCACATGTGATTCTAATAAACCGCCCTACACAAAATCTATTGACAGATCCTACAAAAAGCCCTGCCGGTACCGTTTTTTTGTTTATCTTCTATCAGGGATACTGTTGAAAACATGATTTCCGGCAGTGCGGAGCAGGCATTTTAGGTGGGATCGAATTGTGGAGAACTCATCGTGTATCTGACCCGCGGGAAGCGCTCCGGCTGCTGCCCGGCGCTTAAAACTCTCTGTATCAATCAAAAAAAGCCGCCAAAAGCGGCTTTTTTTGTAGAATAGTCAAAATGTGTATAACCCTGTGAATAACCGGGGGATGATGCCAAAAAAGAAACTTTTTTATGTCGATTGTCCGGCAAATTGTGTCATGTAGAGTGTATGATACATGCCTCCCTTTGCCAGGAGCTCTTCATGTGTACCTGTTTCCACAATATGACCTTTGTCCATGACAACGATCTGATCGGCATCGCGGATCGTGGAAAGACGATGTGCGATAATCAGACTGGTACGGTTCTTCATCAGTTCACTCATCGCATCCTGGATGTGTTTCTCTGTCCGAGTATCAACACTGGATGTAGCCTCGTCGAGAATCAGAAGCTTCGGCAAAGACAAGAAAGCACGACCGATGGTCAAAAGCTGTTTCTGCCCCTGTGAAAGTGATGCACCGGCTCCGGTCAGCACTGTGTCGTATCCATCCGGCAGCGCGCGGGCCACCTGGTCGCAGTTGGAAATACGGGCTGCATTCATCATGTCCTCATCAGTCAATTCACTGTTGGCATATTTCAGATTTCCACGGACAGTATCAGTAAAGAGCATAGAGTCCTGCAGCACGATGCCGACGTCGTCGCGCAGTGTCTTTCTGGAAATATCGGTTGTCTTGACCCCGTCTATAAGGATCTCGCCGGAATCCGGATCATAGAAGCGCATCAGCAGATTGACGACTGTCGTCTTGCCGCAGCCGGTGCTTCCGACGAGCGCTATTTTCTTGCCCGGCTCGACTTTCAGATTGAAATCAAAGATGACCTGCTTGCCCGGGACATACGAAAAGTCGACGTGTTTAAACTCGATCGTACCCTCTGTCACCGGGGATTCCTCCTGCCCGCTCATATCCTCGGAAGGTTCATCCATCACTGTGAAGATCCTCTCCGCTCCTGCGAGAGCAGTCTGGATCTGTCCGTAAAGCTGCGCCATCTCGTTGATCGGCCGCGAGAACTGTCTGGAGTAGATCGTGAAAGCAGATATGACGCCGACAGAGATATAGCCCTTCACTGCGAACCAGGCGCCGAAGACCGCCACGATCACGAAGGACATATTGTTGAGCATATTCATGATCGGCCCCATCGTGCTGCTGATGATATCGGCTTTGATCGCAGTCCTGGTCAGTTCATTGCTTGTTGCAGTAAACTCATCCGAAGCCTCATCCTGCAGATTGTAAGCCGTCACCGTCTTTAATCCGGTGATCTTCTCCTCGACAATACCGTTTAGATTGCCGAGCAATGTCTGACGCTTCAGGTAATAGCGCCGCATGATGCGTGAGAGTACATTTGTCACCACCACAGAACCGATCACCGTCAGACAGGTCAGCAGTGTCAGCGGCACGCTGTAAGTCAGCATCATGACCGCTGTTCCGATTAGCGTCAGCAGACTGGAGAAGAGTGATCCCAGTGACTGCGAGATGACATTCGAAACATTTTCCGCATCATTGGTCATGCGGCTCATCAGATCGCCGTGTGCATGCGCATCGATATACCCGATCGGAAGCCCGATGATCTTGTGGAACAGATCACCACGCAGCCGTCTGATCACGCCCTGAGACAGTCTGGCGGAGGCATAGCCCTGAAGGAATGTTCCTATCCCGCTGATGATATAGCAGATCAGCATGAAGCCTAAAAGTCTCGGTATCTCACCGAATCTCCTGTCGACAAGCCGGTCGATCGCGCTGCTCTGATAGCGCGGGGCCAGCACGCCCGCCGCGACTGTGATGAGGATCATGGCCAAGAGCAGGAGAACGCGCATCCGTTCTGCCGACAGGTAGGCAGCGAGCCTCTTTAAAGCGCCCTTACTGTTCTTTGGTTTTTCGGTCGGTGCACCCATCCGTCCGCGGGCAGGTCCGAAGCGGCCCATTGTCATGGTGCTCTTAGAGGTGGTCTGCTCACTCACGGCTCTCACCTCCCTCATCGTTCTTGCTCTGGGACTCATAGATATCCCTGTATACCTGACTTTCCTTCAGCAGTTCTTCATGGGTACCGACAGCATCGATAGTCCCTTTATCAAGCACAATGATCTTGTCAGCCTGTCTGGCTGAAGCGATCCTCTGTACGATCATGATCTTCGTTATGTTCCGGTAGGATTCACGCAGCGCCTGATAAAGGGCTGCCTCAGTCTTTAAATCCAGAGCACTGGTCGAGTCATCCAGGATCAGGATCGGGCTCTTGCGCAGCAGTGCCCGCGCGATCGCAACGCGCTGTCTCTGGCCGCCGGACAGGCTCATGCCTCCCTGCGCCACGATCGTATCATATCCGTCCGGCTGTTCGTTGATAAAGGAATCCGCCTGGGCGCACCGCGCTGCCTCACGGATCTCTTCATCTTGCGCATCCGGGTTCCCGAGCGCAATGTTTTCCTTGATCGTTACAGCAAACAGCTCACTCTTTTGCAGGCAAACTGTCACGGCGTTTCTCAGTGTAGCCTTGTTGTACCGGCGCACATCGATTCTCCCGACTTTCACCGTCCCCGCTGTCACATCGTAGAATCTCGGGATCAGATTGATCAAACTCGTCTTGCCGCAGCCGGTCACGCCGACGATCGCCACCGTCTCTCCGCTTGCGATCCGCAGATTGATATCATGCAGGATCTCCTGACTCTGGCCCGGATAGTGAAAACTCACATGATCAAAGACGATCTCGCCGACACTTCTGCCTGTCAGGTGTTCCGTCTTCTTTAACACGCCCTCTTCAAGTTCCGGCTTGGCATTCAGGATCTCAGATAAACGTCCGGCCGACACAACACCGCGGGAGATCGTCTGGAAGATCATAGCCAGCAGCATCATGCCGTTGAGGATCTGGGAAATATAGGTGATGGCTGCCATCACAGTACCGGGCATGATCGCGCCCTCACGTACCTGGATGCCACCGACCAGAATGATCGCGACGATCGCCAGGTTGAGTACGATATTCATAACCGGCCGCAGGAATGTCATCAGCATCGTCACCTTGAACTGGGTCTGCAAAAGATCGTCCTGCGTATCGTCAAACCGCGCGTTTTCACGCTTTTCCTGCACAAAAGATTTCACCACGCGTATGCCGTTGATGTCCTCCTGGATCACATTGTTGAGTGAGTCCATCTTCTTTTGCAGCAGGTTAAACAGTGGATTTGTCTTCCAGACAACAAAGATGATATCAGCCAGGATCAGCGGCAGCGCCACGACCAGAATGACTGAGAATGATAAATTGAGCGAGACGAGCGCATAGGTGCCGCCGACAAAGAACATACCGCAGCGGACCACAGACCGGACCATCTGTGAGATGAGGTGCTGTACCTGATCGACATCACCGGTCGTGCGTGTGATCAGGGATCCTGTTGAAAAATGATCCACCTCGGAAAATGAGAAATGCATAATACGGGCAAAGCAGTCCTTGCGCAGATCATTGCCGGCGTTCTGCGCGGCAAGATTGACAAAGACTGCGGACAGAATTCCCGTGATGCTCCCGAGCAGAACGAGCAGAATCATGCGGATACCGACCGAGATGACCAGTGAGATGTCGGGGTGACCGCTTCCGCCCAGTCCCAGAATACCCTCATTGACGATCCTGGCCATCATGCGCGGCTGGATCAGGTCAAGGGCTACCTCGGCGATCATGAAAGCCGATGAGAGCATCGCCAGAACGATATATTTTTTCGCATAAGTGAAAATGGTCCTCATGGGACCATTTTACACGATTCTTTATAAACATAAAAGATTATCTGTTAATCCGATTCATCGACTTGGTATTTATCGATCGCAGTGTCGGCTACAAACTCTTCTTTGATGTCGCCAAGCATGATAAAATGCGGCTGGCAGTAGTGGATAGCTAACGCATTCGCGTCTTTCCATTTTTCCACCAGGAAAAGTTCATCCTCATTTTCAACAGATTTATAGTAATCGTACTTCATATTCCCTTCCTCGGCTCTGCTGGCCAGATCAATTCCCTGCGCCGCAACCGACTCCAGAAATGCATCCCTCATCCCGGGCTTACATGTGTACGTTACATTTAATACGATCATACTCTCATCCTTTCTTTTCCGCTGTATCTGCTTCTTACAGTGCCGCCTCAATAGCCGCTCTGACCTCTTTCATGTCAACCGTG
>JAFWDW010000022.1 GCA_017515965.1 Lachnospiraceae bacterium | reverse complement strand
AGGTATTACTGAAAGACGGGAGCGTACGCGAGTATGCACCGGGCATTACGATCTATGAAGTGGCAAAGGATATCAGTGAGGGCCTTGCGCGCAATGCGGCTGTCGGCAAGATCGATGGCAAGGTCAGTGATCTTCGAACCCCGCTGACCCGGGACTGCGAGCTTGAGATCCTGACGACCAGAGATCCTGAGGGCCTTGCGACACTGCGCCATACGACCTCTCATGTCATGGCGGAGGCAGTGCTCCGTCTCTTCCCCGATGCGAAGGTGGCGATCGGCCCTTCAATCGAAAACGGATTCTATTATGACTTCGATCACGCGCCATTTTCCAATGAGGATCTGCGCGCGATCGAGAAGGAGATGAAGGCGATCGTCAAGAAAGGCTCGACTCTCTCGCGTTACACGCTGCCGCGCGCGGAAGCGATCGCGAAGATGAAAGAGGCGGATGAACCTTATAAGGTCGAATTGATTCAGGATCTGCCTGAAGATGCCGTCATTTCCTTCTATGAGCAGACGGGATTTACCGACCTGTGCGCCGGCCCGCATCTGATGAATCTGAAGCAAATCAAGCATTTCAAACTGATCTCCTCCTCCGGAGCATACTGGAGAGGCGATGAGCACCGTCAGATGCTGCAGCGAATTTACGGTACAGTTTTCCCGACCAAGGATGAGCTGCAGGCTTATCTGGATCATCTCGAGGATATCAAACAGCGCGATCACAACAAGATCGGACGCGAGATGGGATTGTTTACGACGGTGGATGTGATCGGTCAGGGACTGCCTCTGCTCATGCCGAAGGGTGCGGCGATCATCCAGACGATGCAGCGCTGGATCGAGGACGAGGAGGAGCGGCGCGGCTATATGCGCACGAAGACACCGCTGATGGCCAAGCGTGACCTGTATATTCTGTCAGATCATTGGGGCCACTATAAGGACGGTATGTTCCTGCTCGGCGATGAGGAGAAGAACGATGCGGAGGGCAAAGATACCTACGCCCTCAGGCCGATGACCTGCCCGTTCCAGTATTTTGTTTTCAAGCAGAGCCAGCACAGCTATCGCGATATGCCCTGCCGCTACGGTGAGACATCGACGCTCTTCAGAAATGAGCAGGCAGGTGAGATGCACGGTCTGACCCGTGTGCGCCAGTTCACGATCTCCGAGGGACATTTGATCCTCCGTCCCGATCAGGCGGAGGAGGAGTTCGGCGGATGTGTCGATCTGATGCGTTACTGTCTGACAACGCTGGGCGTTGAGGAGGATGTGAGCTACCGCCTGTCCCTGTGGGATCCGGATCATGCAGAGGATTATCTCGGAACGGCAAAAGAGTGGGATAAGGTACAGGATCTGATGCGCAGCATGCTGAATCATCTCGGTATCGACTACTACGAGGAGAAGGGTGAGGCAGCATTCTATGGTCCCAAGCTGGATGTTCAGGCCAAGAATGTTTACGGCAAGGAAGATACGATGATCACTATCCAGATGGATATGTTCAACGCCGAGCGCTTTGATCTGTATTACATCGATGAGAACGGCGACAAGGTCCGTCCGTATATCATCCACAGAACGAGCATGGGATGCTATGAGCGCACACTCGCATGGCTGATCGAGAAATACAAGGGTCAGTTCCCGACATGGCTGTGCCCGGAGCAGGTCCGCGTGCTCGCGATCTCTGACAAATTCAATGACTACGCTCAAAAGGTAACAGATCATCTGCTGGCAGCAGGCATCAAGGCAAAGGCGGATAAGCGTTCCGAGAAGATCGGCTACAAGATCCGTCAGGCCAGGATGGACCGTCTGCCGTATATGTTGATCGTCGGCGAGAAAGAAGCGGCGGAGGGCACAGTGTCCGTGCGCAGCCGTTTCCTGGGCGATGAGGGAGCGAAAGATCTGGAGAGCTTTGAGACGGCTGTCCTTGAGGAGATCCGCACCAAGGCGATCCGCCAGCCTCTGGAGGAGAAGAAAAAATAACGATGGCAGAACAAGAGACAAAACAAGTTGCGCAAAAGGAAGCCGCTGAGGTAAAAGCTGAATCCCGTAAGCGCGGACGCAGAGCGGCCAAAAAGGCTAATTACTATGATCAGCAGCCGCGTCTGGTCGGCAATACAAAGTCAGCCTGGCGCCAGCAGTTGAGCAAAGGTCTGGGAACCTTCGTCATTATCGCGGCGGGTATCGCTTTCTACTTCCTGTTTTACAGGCTCGGGTCGATCTTTAAGGGACTCGGGAAAGCTCTTTCTGCGCTCAAACCGGTGCTGTATGGCCTTGGGATCGGATATCTGCTGACCCCGTTTGTCAACTTTTACGATAAATACATTATTAAATTTCTTAAGAAACATTTCAATTTCAAGCGGCCTAATACAGTCGCGCGCATTATCAGTATCGTTGTCGCACTGCTTATTTTGGTCGGCGTCGTGCTTCTGGTTTTCAATCTGCTGATCCCGCAGCTAGTGGCCAATATCCAGAATGCCGTTTACACAGTACCGCCGCAGATCAGGAGATGGGCCAACAATCTGGCTGAGGCGGCCGGCGACAGCAAGTACAAAGCATTGCTCTCCGACCTGATGAAACAGGGGTCCACCACGTTGAGAGACTGGCTGACCAACACACTGCTTCCCAAGACGAACCATCTGATGGAGCAGGCGACAGCCAGTGTGATCACGGTCGTAAAAGAGTTCTTCTTTATCCTGATCGGCATGATCGTCTCGATCTATCTGCTCTACAATAAAGAGGTCTATGCTGCGCAGGCTAAGAAAGCGACGTATGCGCTGTTTTCTCCAAGCCGCGCGACGACCTATGTCCATATCGGCCGCAAGGCAAATGATGTGTTCTCGGGATTTATTCTGGGCAAAGTGGTCGACTCGATGATCATCGGTGTTTTGTGCTTTATCGGCCTGTCGCTGATCAGCATCTGGTATCCGATACCGTTTATTCCGATGATCAGCGTGATCATAGGCGTGACCAATATCATTCCGTTTTTCGGACCGTATCTGGGCGCGATCCCCTGTACGCTGCTGATCGCGTTGTCATCGCCGCCCAAGGCGCTGGTATTTGTCATCTTTATTCTGATCCTGCAGCAGATCGACGGCAATATCATCGGGCCGAAGATCCTGGGCAATACGACAGGACTGTCTTCGTTCTGGGTCATTTTTGCGATCCTGCTGTTCGGCGGTCTGTTCGGACCGATCGGCATGATCCTCGGTGTGCCGACCTTTGCCGTGTTCTACTATCTGGTCGATATGACGATCAATCAGAAGCTCGAGGCAAAGCATCTGCCGACATCCTCGGTCTACTATGATCCGGATTCGTATGTCGATGAGAATGGCGTCTATGTGCCGAGCGAAGATGACCTGCACGACGGATCCAGGACACCGTCCGGGGCGGATGATGTGAAAAAGGAAACAGTTCCTGAACAGAAGAAGAGCGAAAGCGAGACTGAATAAAATGGGACAGGCCAGAGTCGGACATTTTGAAAAAGTGAGTTACGCCCAGTTTGAGAAAGATTGGATGAAACAGTTTCCGGATGATCCCGCGGAGAAGATCCGCGGGATTTACGACGGGATCAAACTGCCGCGCCGCGCCACAAGCGCTTCCGCGGGTTATGATTTCTATCTGCCGGTCCCGGTCCGGGTGGCAGCAGGAGAGACGATGCTGATTCCGACCGGAATCCGTGTCAGTATAGACCCCGCCTGGGTGCTGTGCTGTTTTCCGCGCAGCGGACTCGGGTTCAAATTCCGCATGCAGCTGGACAACACGGTCGGCGTGATCGATGCCGACTATTACGGCTCAGACAACGAAGGGCATATCCATACCAAATTCACCTGCGATGCCAGGCAGGATAAGGTGATCGAGCTGGAAGCGGGTGATGCGTTCATGCAGGCGATCTTCCTGCCCTACGGGCTGACGGATGATGACGATGTGACCGATGTGCGAAACGGCGGTTTCGGGAGTACAGACTGATGAAGGTTTATCTGTTCAGACATGGTCAGACAGACTGGAATATACCACACCGCATGCAGGGAAATACGGATATTCCGCTCAATGCGCTGGGGCTTAAGCAGGCGCGTACTGTCGCGGAGAAGATAAAGGATTTACGGTTTGACGCTGCTTTTGCCAGCCCGCTTAGCAGGGCAGTCGTGACCGCGAAGATCCTGCTGGGACAGGACCCTGATTCTGATGCCCTTGCAAGGCATCAGGACATCAAGCTGCAGACAGATGACCGGTTAATGGAGGTCGGCTTCGGCGTAGAGGAAGGGGATTATTTCGGGGATGTCGTGGCGGATGCGGCACACCCGATGTATAACTTTATCAAAGCGCCCGATCAGTATTTGCCGCCGGAGGGAGCCGAGACGCTTGAAGAAGTCTGGCTCCGGATGAGAGCTTTCTTTGATGAGAGGGTTATCCCGCTGGCCAAAGAGCTGCCTCAGGCGCATGTTTTGATCGTCTCGCACGGCGCTGCGATCCGCGCGCTGACATGCAATCTCGCAGGCCGTCCCTATGTGCAGTTCTGGGGAAATACGCATATGGATAATCTTGCTTTGAATCTGATCGAGGTGCGAGACAGAGAGATGGTTCTGCTTGAAGAAGCAAAGCCGATGCTTTAAGACCATAGGCAGGGGTCATCTGCCGCTGTGACTGGTTGGGATGTGTTGAACAGATAAAAAGTAGTCCGGATTCTCTAAACAGGGTGAATCCGGATTATTATTTCTTTCAGAAAGAATCCCATGAATAGTCTGGATTACTTGCAAAGATGAAATCCGGACTATTGATGCAGATGGTCGTTATATAAAATAGGAAAAAACGTATGAATAGATAAAGAGGGATATAGGCTGATTTGTACGAAAGGTGATTTACAATTGGCGTCCGAGTGCTTCGGCTTCGGTGGTGACACTGTCGACGATCTCGTGGACATAGTCGGCATTGCCGACGATGTGGATCCATTCAGGCATAGAAGAGAGCGATGAATCTGCAAGCAGTTCATCGATCAGTTCCCGCTCGGGGATCAATCCGACAGCAGTAAGGAGCGTATCACACGCAAGTGTGGTGCGCTCTTTTGTTTTGAGGTTTTCTACAACGACAGATTCGAGGTGTTTTTCCCCGCGGATCTCAACGATCGTAGAATTCAGGATAACGGGTATCTGGTGGGCTTTTATACACCGCTGATGGTTCTTTACCATCCCGCCGATATGGTCTTCTTTCTCGATCATGGCGACGATCTCCTTGCCGTTGATGGCAAGGCGTCTGGCGACGATCTGGCCGATATCGCCGGTGCCGAGTACGGCAACGCGTCGGCCGATATCGAGATGATCGATATTGACCATTTTCTGCATCTGACCTGCTGTGTAAATGCCTTCCGGTCTGGTGCCGCTGATGCCGAGCGAGCCGATGGCGCGCTCGCGGCAGCCGGTCGCCAAAATACACTGATCAAAGGAGATAGAAAGAAGTGCGCCCTCACGGGAGAGGACAGCGGTGCGGTCAGATTTAAGGCGCAGCACAGTCGTTTTCAGAAGGACATCGAGCTCATGCGTTCTTTGCGCGGTTTGGATCCGATCGATAAAGCGCTCTGCATACGCGGTCCCGGTCAGATCTTCTTTGAAATAGCCGAGACCGAAGCCGTCGTGGATGCACTGCGGCAGTATGCCGCCGAGAGCAGGACCGCGGTCGGTCAATACGACCGAAAGACCGCGCTCACAGGCGGAGAGAGCGGCAGCCATACCGGCAGCGCCTGCACCGATGATCAGAACATCGTAGTGCGATGTGCAGGAAGCTGGTATGCCCCCGGTGCGTTCAGCTGTCTTGGACTGGCTTTCAGAACGCGAACGGCCATGCTGCGTCAGCAGTTTCTCAATCAGCGGGCGGCAGAATCCACCCTGGCAGCGCCCCATACCGGCGCCCGTCCGGCGGCGCACACCGTCGATTGAGACAGCGCCGCGATGGATCGCCTCGAGCACTTCACCCTTCGTGATCTTTTTGCAACGGCAGACGATCTCGCCGTAATCAGGATGTTCTGCGATAAAGGCGGCACGATCTTCGTCACGCATAGCGGCCGGATGCGGGATCGCTTTGCGGCAGGGATCATAATCAGGATTCAGGCCGGTTGTCCCCAGATAATGGCTGATCTT